>JAAWLS010000169.1 GCA_022798035.1 Lachnospiraceae bacterium
CAGCAGGAAATTGTTATCAAGTCCCTGGGCAAATACATTAACAACAGCAGTAAAATTATCAGCGGTGCAACTGTTCTTGGAGACGGTGAAGTAGCATTAATCCTGGATGTTAATACATTATTTTAGGGGGTGTTGATATGGCGAACAATATATCTGTGGTTGAGGACGGCAAGAAACAGTTTATCGTAGTTAAAATCGGCAGCGAGCAGTACGGAATTGATATTAGTTATGTGGATAATATTGTACGTATGCAGAAAATCACCAGAGTTCCGAAAGTACAGCCCTATTTTAAAGGGATTATCAATCTCCGAGGAGAGATTGTGCCTGTAATGAGCATTCGTACCAAAATGGACTTGGAGCCAGATGTGTTTACAGACGTCACCAGAATTATTATTTTAAAGCTGGAGGAACATGGAGTCCTTGGAATTTTAGTAGATGAAGTAAAAGAAGTAGTGACCTTAAGTCCGGATGAGATTGATAAAGTGGCTTATGATGCGAAAAACAGCAAGAGTAACTTTATTAACGGCGTCGGGAAGCATGGAGAAGAATTGATTTCTCTGTTTGATACCAATAGTATCATTGATGAGACGGAAAGTGTATAAACGGGCAAAAAGGCTGTTGCAATAAATAGAGACTTTGGCAACAGCCTGTTCGTAATTATAGTTGTCTTTTAAATAAGGAAATGGAGATAAGCAATCATGGCTAAGTTTAGTTTAGACCAGGTAAATGATATGTATTTTGACGTGCTGAAAGAGATTGGCAATATAGGCGCGGGAAATGCGACAACAGCAATATCGAACATGTTGAATCTGAAAGTAAATATGGATGTGCCGAAAGTAAAATTTTTGACATTTCAGGAACTTCCTTCTGCAATTGGTGCAGAGGAAGAGGCGGTTGTAGGCATTTATCTGGAAGTGGAAAGCGATATTGGCGGAAGTATGATGTTTCTGCTAAAAATGGAGTCAGCTCATTATCTTGTGAATCATTTGATGGGCAGACCGGAGGATTACGCAGAAGAATTTGATGAGATGGATTTATCTGCGATTAAAGAGATTGGAAATATTATTTCCGGTTCTTATTTGTCCGCATTATCAACAATGACAAATATGGTAATCACTGCATCAGTACCGTATCTTGCCATTGACATGGCGGCAGCTATTTTGAGCGTGCCAGCTATTCAGTTTGGCCAATATGGGGATAACGCACTGTTAATCGAAACAGAATTTGGAGACGAAGTAAAAATTCAGGGATTTTTTATTTTAATGCCAGATGTAGATTCCTATGATAAAATTTTAACTTCATTGGGGATTGCACTGTAAAAGGAGCAAGGAGTTATGGCTACAATTAAAGTTGGAATGGCAGATTTGAATATATGTAAGGAGCCAGATATGATTACCACTCTAGGGTTAGGGTCCTGTATTGGAATTGCAGTTTACGACCCAGTTGTAAAAATCGGAGGCTTAGCACATATTATGCTTCCGGACAGTACTCAAATGAGAAACAATTCAAATATTGCCAAATTTGCAGATACAGGAATAGAGGAATTAGTAAAGAGAGTAACCGCAGCGGGGGCAAATAAGAGACGTCTGGTGGCTAAGATTGCCGGTGGAGCTAAAATGTTTCAGGTCAGCGGGATGTCTACCATTGGCAATGTGGGAGAGCGCAACGCGCAGGCTTCCCGTATAAAGTTAAAACAGCTTGGTATACCGTTGCTGGCGGAGGATACCGGCTTAAACTACGGACGAACCGTAGAACTATATCCAGCTACAGGAGAATTTTATATTAAAGCGGTAGGAAAATCATTAAAAATTATTTAAAGGGTGATAGGATATGGAAACGAAACAAGTGCCGATAATGATTACGTTAATCGCAGGATTTGTAACTTGCATTATCGGATTTATGACGCAAATGGAGACGAAGCAGTTTGTAAAAATATGGATTATCGTTTTAATATCCTTTTACATCCTGGGATGTATTGCGAAAATAGTGTTAGACAAGAATTTCAAGGAAGAGACAGAAGAAGCCACGGAAGAGGCAGCGGAGAACGAAGAATCAGAAGAATTAAAAATGGAAGAAGGAATGGCAGACGCCGAGGACGCGGTGGATTCAGGTGATTTGGAGGACTCTGCAGAGAAAGAAGAAATCGAATAGAATAGTCTTGGGGGCTTTGGATGAACGCGGCAGAGAGAGAACAATTATGGGCAGATTTTTTAAAAAAGCCTACAGTGGAATTAAGAGAAAAAATTATTGTGGAATACGCACCCCTCGTAAAAATTGTGGCGGGGCGTTTGAGCATGTATCTCGGATATAACGTAGAATATGATGATTTAGTGGGATATGGGATTTTTGGATTGATTGATGCCATAGATAAGTTTGACGTAAAAAAGGATGTAAAGTTTGAGACTTATGCCAGTCTTAGAATAAGGGGTTCTATTTTAGACCAGATTCGGAAAATGGACTGGATTCCGAGAACAGTACGTCAGAAGCAGAAGAAGATTGATGAAGCAATCAAGAAGATTGAGACAAAAACAGGCAGGACTGCTTTGGATGAGGAAATTGCTGAGGAATTAGAGGTAAGCAATGAGGAGCTGCAGAACTGGCAGTCTCAGCTTAAGGTTACGAATATGGTTTCCTTAAACGAATATGTGGAACAAGGCATGGAGCCTACCATGGATGCGCGGGGCAATTCTCATTTCATTCAGCCGGAAGACGCTGTTGCCGAGGAAGAGTTAAAAAAAATGCTGGAACAGTCTCTGGATGTTTTGACAGAAAAAGAGCGAAAAGTTATTACATTATATTATTATGAGGATTTGACCTTAAAGGAAATCAGTAACGTATTGGAGGTGTCGGAATCCCGGATATCACAGCTTCATACAAAAGCGTTGATGAAGATGAAAAAGACAATGGGACCCTACATGAATATATTAACGGATTAGGTGGTTGATGCTATGGAGAGCAAGAATGGATATTTCAAATTAGATATCAGAGATGTGGGGGTATTCCTGCAGATATATCCTCCGGAAGAAGGAGGAAAATCCCTGGATTCTAAAGAGGTAATTGCATATTTGGAGGGGAAAGGCTATGGGATGTTTGATTTAAGAGAGTTAAATCGTGCATTAACCCTTGCAGAAGGTGTTCAGGAAGTTTATGTAGGTGTATGGAATGGAATCGAAGAAGACGAGCAGATAGAAGTAAATATATCCATAGATAAAATGCTGGTATTCTGCCGTTTTTACCCTCCCTCTAATAAGGGCAGAATGCTGACAACGGAAGATATTATGAAGGAGCTGGAATTCCACAAAGTTTCAGTAGGAATTAATCGTGAGGAAATTCAGAAGTTTTTGAATAATCGCCATTATTGTACAAATTATATTATGGCAAAAGGAATTCCCCCAGTAAACGGTAAAGACGCTAAAATTGAATATTTCTTTAATACAAATCATAATCTGAAGCCCAAAAAGAATGAGGATGGAACCGTAAATTATCATGAGCTGAATACCATCAGCCGCGTGGAAAAAGGGCAGGTTCTGGCCAAACTCCATCCTTCGATACCAGGCAAACCAGGCAGAGATGTATTTGGCGGAGATATCCAGGCCAGACAGGAAAAATCTCTGAAATTGGAATTTGGAAATAATATCACTCTTTCAGAAGACCAGACAGAAATCTATTCTGGAGTTACAGGGCATGCCAGCCTTGTAAATGGCAAGGTATTTGTGGAAGATGTGTTTGAGGTGCCTGCAGACGTGGATACTTCCACAGGAAATATTGTCTATGATGGGAATGTTTCCATTAAAGGAAATGTAAAAAGCGGATTTTCAGTGACTGCCAAAGGCGATATTGTGATAGACGGCGTGGTAGAGGCGGCATTCTTGTCTGCCGGGGGCCAGATTATTGTAAAGCGCGGCATTCATGGCATGGGGAAAGGAAGAGTTCAGGCAAAAGACAATATTATCACAAAATTTATTGAGAATGCTACGGTGATTTCTGGAGGATATGTGGAGGCAGGCTCTATTCTGCATAGTCAGGTATCTGCAGGAACCGATGTACGCGTCAGTGGAAAGAAAGGATTTGTAAATGGAGGAGTTATTCGTGCTGGTAATCTGGTAGAAGCCCAGACCATAGGTTCTTCCATGGGAACATTGACGAAGATTGAGGTAGGTGTGGAACCAGAAGTAAAAGAACGTTTTGGAAACCTGCAGAAGAGTATCATTCAAATCAGCAAGGAACTGGAACAGATGCGGCCGGTACTTGTGAATTTTAATGAAAAAATGCAGAAAAAGGAACCAATAAGCCCAGAACGCATCCAGCAGGTTCAGACGATTGCCAGGTCTTTCAAAGAGAAACAGCAGATTTTGAACAGCCAGAGAAAAGAACTAAAAGAAATCCATGGACAGATTCAGATGTCTCACAATGCCAAAGTGAAAGTAAAAGGCAGCATTTATCCTGGCGTTACAGTGAATATTTCTGAAGTAGGCATGAATATCAAGAATGAGCGGACATTCTCGAAGTTTGTAAAGGAACAAGGAGAAATTGTAATTCGTTCTTTATAAAGGAGTGAGGATTAATGTCAATCAGACCAGTGGAATTTAGCGGAGTGGTTCAAAGAAGCCAGGACGTGAGCACAGTAAAGCAGAATGAAGATAATAAGTCTATGCTGCAGCAGCAGAACATTCAGACTCAGTTTACCAAAGATACCATGCAGCATTTACATACTGTCAGACATGCCGATGATTCAGAGAATCCGGAGAAGAAATTTGATGCCCGTGAAAAGGGAAGCAATAAATATGAGGACCGCCGGAACAGGAAGAAAAAGCAGGCGGAGAAAGACAAGGGAAAGGTGAATCTTAAAACCACAGGTGGTTTTGATATGAAAATATAGGTAGGTAAAAATATGGCAGTGATAGAAATTGTTTTATTAGTAATTGGCGTTGTGATGATGATTGCAAGCTTTTTCATCACAGAAAAGTTGTCAAATCAGGAATTGGATAAGATTGCTAATTTGAGTACGGAAGAGATGAAACATATTCTGGAACGAAGTTTGACGGATGCCCAGGTAAAAGTAGATAATATGGTGGACCAGGTGGTAGACCATTCTATTGAAAAATCAATGGAAGTAGTGGAACGGGCACTGGATAAAGAGACAAATGAGAAGATGCGGGCGATTACGGAGTATTCAGACACTGTACTGGAGTCTATCCAAAAAACTCACAATGAAGTAATGTTTCTTTATAGTATGCTGAATGATAAACATTCAGAACTTACAAAATATGCAGGGAATCTTGCGCAGCTTGCGATTCATCTGGAGGAATTACAGGAAAATATTCAGACAACATTAAAGGAATCTGATAACGCTGTGAACAGAGCTCAAGATGTTCCACACCAACAGCAAATTCCGGAGCCTGCAGTTTTACCTGAGGAGCCGCAAGTTCAGCTGGAGGAAATAGTGTCAGAGGAGCAGGAAGAAGAACTTATGAACCACAATCAGAAGATTCTGGACATGTACCGCGAGGGAAAAGGTGCGGTAGAAAT
>JAAWLS010000170.1 GCA_022798035.1 Lachnospiraceae bacterium
CTGTATCTTGCGGAACCGCCGCATTCTGCAGCAGCTCCTTCCATTGCCCAAATCTTTCCAGGAAAGCGTTGATTCAATTATTTCTTTTTCACTTCCACTCCTATACCAAATTGCATATGTGGCTTACAATCACATACATTCCTCCTGCCACCAGCAGAATACCGCCTGTGAGATATGCCTTGATTTTATGTTCAAATCCCAAACGATACCCTGTGTACATTCCAAACACGGTTACCAGAATTGTTATGACAGTAACTAAAATCAAAATCATACCCATGCTGCCTTCCAGAAATCCAAAAGCGAGACCGGTAAGCAGTGTACAGACACTATTTCTTGCATAGAGTTTGATAAATTCTGTCACTGGAAGTGTTTCTTTCCGGCGTTCCATAATTCTTTCATTCTTCCAGGCTTTCAGGAAGAGACGAAATCCCAGGCACAGGAAGATTACTGCCGCAGCCACCTGCCCCAAAAAGATTTCTTCTTCTCTGTTTTTGCTGAGAAGCAGGGAAGCAAGCTCTCCGATTCCCAAAGCAGCCGCCTGGCCGATAACCAGAACTACGCATAACATCGTCAGCTGCTTTTTTTCCACCTTGGCAACCAGGGAGCCCTGGCACTCCATCACTGCAAAGATGTCCAGGGAAATTCCCAATATAATAACAAGCTCTTCCACAATACTCATATCATTACTCCCGCAATCTGCGTCTGATTTCTATTCTTCTTCTGCTTCTTCTGTCTTAACTGCCTCTGTCCGAAGAATGAATTTCACAGAACCTTTCGTTCCATCTGCAACTTTCGTAAAGGTCTGGTAATCTTTTCCTGCCTCTACCACTGCTTCTAGTTTGCTTAAGAGCTCTTTGATATCTCCATTGTAAGCATCCAAAAGTTTCTGAATTCCTTCTTCATCAAATTGAATCATACCATCCATCAGTTTCTCAGAGCCCTCGGTCAGCTTATTCACACCTTCTGTAATCTGGCTGGTTGCTGTAGAGAGTTTTCCGGCTCCATCCACCAATGCGCCGTTGTTGGAAACCAAAGCTGCCGCTCCGTTTTTCAACTGAGAAATTCCGGAGGTCAATGACGGCATACTGCTGTTCATGGTGTTTGTTCCGGCGCTTAATGCCTGCATGCCGCTCACTAAACTGTGCCCGCTCTTCTTATCTTTCTCATTGATGGCCTCAGAAATCTGTGCCTTTGTAGCAGAGACAGCTGTTAAAGTTGCTGATTCTGCCGCCGTCTTAGCTGCTGTCTTGGCAGTATCTGCCACTGCCGCACCTACCGTGTCTTTGGCTCCGTCTGCAATTCCTGACACAATCTGGGAAGCAGTGGAGTTCATGCCTGCTTTCAATGTCTCATTGGCCATTGCCTGTTCCATCGTTTGAGATACCAGAGCGTCCACCTGCTGCTGCACCAGTTCAGGACTTGCCTGGATTCCAGCGTCCACCTGCTGTTCCAAAGCTGTCTTTGTCGTAGTTCCCACATCACCAGCCTGAGATTTCACTGTCTCTACGACTACACCCGTCAATGCTTCACTTCCACCTACTCCGTCACAAGCCTGATTAATTGCTGCCTCAAGCGTTGCTTTAATCACAGCCGGGTCTGAAGCTCCTCCGTTTTGTAATGCCGCTTGCAATGCCGCTTCTAATCCAGTTGTCAATTGGGCCTTTATCTGGTCTGCAGTTGCTTTCTGCGCACCTGCTGCCGTGTTTGTTATCACAGAATTTACCGCCGTATTTACAGCCGCCGGCATATTCTCAACCATTTTCTGGTTTTTAGCCATGCCCGGAGCTGCCTGGCTGTAAGCCATATTTAACACGGTTCTGAGCACGGTATCTGTGTAGGTATTCAGACCTGCGGCTACCTGAGATTTTGCAGTCTCATTTCCTGCAAGGCTGTTGTAAAATGTTGCCGCTGCCTGGCTCTTAATGGCCTCTGTTCCTGCCTTTTTGTCGTTAAAAGTACTGTCAATGGCTGCATCTGCCTGAGCAATCAGATTGTCCTTCTCCTCTTTGCTCATCTTGGCTTTCAGTGTTTTGTCCAGTTCTTCCACACCTTGGTTGAGGGTTGCCGCACTGTCATTTAAGGTGGTAACACCGTCAATCAGGGTGTCTGAAGAACCTGCCAGCGTCTTAATTCCGTCATTTAACTGAGAAGCACCGTTGGTATAATTTGTCACACCATCCCTCAATGTGTTCACACCGGAAGCAAATTCCTTCATACTGCTACTTAAGGTATTCAGTCCTTTGGAAAGCTCCTTACTGCCGTCCAGAAGCTGTCCGGAAGCATCTGTCAGCGTGTCAATATCTTCATCCAGAGTACTGAGGTCAAAAGTCTCTCCCAGATTTGCCTGGCCAACCAAATCATTCATGATGATGGACATGGTCATTTCCAGAGAAAAGTTCTCCACATCAGCAGTCACTTCCACATACTCCGGAATTTCAATGTCTTTATCCAAATCTCCCTTTTCAATTCCCAGGCTCTCTTTGAGACCGGGCATTGCCATACCTACAACAATCTTTTTGTCTCCATCAGAAATTACTTTTCCGTTTGTTACCTCTACATTGCTGTAATCCTCCGGAAGAATCATACCTGTCATAACGGTGAAAGGCACATAAACTTCATGCTCTTCTCCGTCGATGGTCTTTGTTGTCTTTTCATTGTTGGTATAGTCAAAACGGATAGTCGCCTTTCCGCTTTTTCCAGCCATCTCCTCTGGAGACATTTCTTTGCCGTCCATAAAATAGGTTACTTTCTCTGTCACAGGAAGCTCTTTCTCTGTGGTTCCCTGATAATAGATGTCTTTTCCATCTGCTTCCCAGGTAATTTTATCTCCATTCTGGGTAAACTTCTCGTCTCCTTTTACGTTCTCAATGTCCTTTAAATCAGAGACATCTTCCATGGTAGCCGCGCCGTCCTCGTTTTTCAGCCATTCGCTTACAATCACACTTTTCTTGCTTCCGTCCGGATTTGCCACAACGTAAACTGTCTCTTCCTTCCCAGCTTCCCGGTTTTCCTCGCCTATGGATAAAGCTTTTTCCAAAGTTTCTTTTGCTTTTTCTGCAGTGTCATCCTCTTTCTGGGATTCCTGAGCAGCGCTGCTCTTTTCTGCCCGTACGGTATAGCCGCTGATGCCTGCGCTGGTTCCCAGCACTGCAATGGTAACGGCTCCTGCAGCCACGCGAATCACATATTTATTTTTAAATTTTCTCTTCAATTCTAAATTTTTCATGATTTTCCCTCCTGCGGTTCTACTTATACTGTTTTAACGGTTGCTTTTGACTCTTTCTTGCCGCTTCCAAATCCCATGCTTGTTTTGCAGATAATCTTATCAAATACCATGAACATTGCCGGAAGAATGAAGATTACCACAAACATACTAATCAATGCTCCTCTTGCCATCAAAATACACAGTGAGCTAATCATGTCGATGTTGGAATACATGCCCACGCCGAATGTTGCTGCAAAGAAACTCAACGCACTGACAAATACAGACTGTACAGATGTTGAAAGGGCAATGGTAACGGAAGTCTTTTTGTCCTCACCACGGTTGCGCTCTTTCTTATAACGGTTCGTCATCAAGATTGCATAGTCCACGGTTGCTCCCAGCTGAATCGTTCCAATTACGATAGAAGCAATAAACGGAAGCGTGGTTCCTGTGTAAGCCGGAATACCCATATTGATGAAAATTGCAAATTCAATGACAGATACTAAAATAATCGGCAGTGATATGGATTTGAATACCAAAAGGATAATCACAAAGATTGCTCCGATGGAAACGACGCTTACCGTCTGGAAATCCGTATTCGTAATGGAAATCAAATCTCTGGTACAAGGCGCCTCGCCAATCAGCATCCCTTTTTTGTCGTACTTTTTAATCACTTTATTCAAATCGTCAATCTGTGCGTTTACTTCGTCCGATGCAATGGCATATTCTGAGCTTACCAGCATTAACTGATAATTTTCATCCATCAATGCTTCTTTGATATCGTCCGGTATCATTTCTTTCGGGAATGCAGAACCCACAATAGAGTCCATTCCCATTACGGTCTTGACGCCGTCCACCTGCTTCATCTCGTCTATCATAGCGCTGGCGTCCTTGCTGGAAAGACTGCTGTCAGCCAATACCATGTGAGTGGAATTCATCTCATATTTCTCTTCCAGTTTGTCTTTTGCCTGGATGCTGGCCAAATCTTTTGGAAGCGTTCCGGCCAAATCATAATACACATCTGTGTGAGTATACCCATAAATTGCAGGCCCTAAAATCAACAGGAATATTACGATAAAAATTGGAAAGCGTTTTGTCACAAAATTTCCAATTCCGCCCAAATCCGGAATAATCGGTTTGTGTTTCGTCTTTTCAATGGCTTTATCAAAAATCAAAATCATAGATGGCAGGATGGTGACACATCCAATTACGCCAAACACAACACCTTTTGCCATAACAACACCCAAGTCCATTCCAAGGGTGAAACTCATAAAGCAGAGTGCCACGAAACCGGCAACTGTCGTAATGGAACTTGCCACTACTGAGGTTAAGGTATTGGAAACCGCATGGGCCATCGCTCTGTTTTTATCTCCTGGAAAACGCTCGCGGTTCTCCTCGTAACTATGCCACAGGAAAATAGAATAATCCATGGTAACACCAAGCTGCAGCACTGCGCTCAAAGCCTTCGTCACATAAGAAATTTCTCCCAGGAAAATGTTGCTTCCCAAATTATAGAGAATTGCCATTCCGATACTCAGCAGGAAAAATACCGGTGCCAGGAAAGAATCCATCGTCAGTGCCAATACCAGAGAGGATAACAGCACTGCAATCAGCACATAGATTGGCGTTTCCTTATTTGACAGATTTTTAATATCTGTAACCACTGCAGACATGCCGCTGACAAAACATCTCTCGTCTGCAATTCCCCGAATTTCTTCGATGGCGTCCATGGTCTCATCTGCCGACATGGAAGTTTCAAACAAAATCGCCATCAGTGTGCTTCCCTCGGAATTGAATTTATCCAATAAATTCTCCGGAAGAAATTCCATCGGAACAGATAAATCTGCGATGGAGTCATACCATATAACTGTTTTTACATGGTCAACTTCCTCTATCTGCGCCTTTAACTCCACAACATCCTTATTTTCCATCCCGTCCAGAACACACATGGAAAATGCCCCTGTTCCAAACTCGTTTACCAGAATGTCCTGACCTACCATGGTCTCAATATCTTTTGGCAGATATGTCAGAATATCATAGTTTACTCTGGTGGTTATCATACCGAATGCTGCCGGAATCAAAAGCAGTAAACTGATAATAAAAATCGGTATACGTAACTTTACAACTCCTTTTCCAAACTTAATCATCTTTCTTCCTCGCGCTCCTCTTTCAATATTTTTTAGTTCATGGAAGAGTATAAAAAAAAAGATTGAAAAAATAAATATTCAATCTTTTGACTGTGTATATTCAAAATATACATTTTGAACGATTTGTAGTTTTTGGAAAACACTTGCGAAGTTTTGTAATATGCAATATTAAAATGA
>JAAWLS010000171.1 GCA_022798035.1 Lachnospiraceae bacterium
GTAAACTTAGAACCTTCACCCAAAATGCTCTTTACTTCTACATCGCCGCCCAACGTCTCGATATTAGACTTTACAACGTCAAGTCCAACACCTCGGCCAGAAACATCTGATATCTGTTTTGCCATAGAAAAGCTGGGCATAAACAGAAAATCTATAATCTCTTTCTGGCTCAGGGCAGCTCCCTGCTCTGGTGTAATCAAACCACGCTCAATGGCCTTTCCTTTCACACTCTCCGTATCAATTCCATTACCGTCGTCACTCACCTCGATGATAACGTTATTACCTTCCTGGAAAGCATTCAAATGGATGGAACCTGTCTCTGGTTTTCCTCTCTTTCTTCGAATCTCTGCATTCTCCAGTCCATGGTCTGCTGAATTACGCAGTAAATGCTGCAGAGGGTCTCCTATCTGGTCTACAACGGTTCTGTCTAGTTCTGTATCCTCACCGGTCATATATAATTCCATCTTCTTATCCAGTTTCTTGGATAAATCACGAATCATCCGGGGGAACTTCTGTACAACGCTCTCAATGGGAACCATTCTGACCTTCATTACAGACTCATGCAGACCTGTTGTAATCCGCTCCAGATACTCAATCTGTTCATGGAAAGCCTGAGAATTGGAACCTCCCATTCCTCCATCTGAGGTAGAACCGATAGATACCAAAGAATTTTTCGCAATAATCAGCTCGCTGACCTGATTCATCAAAGCGTCTAATTTTTCAATATCTACACGAACCGTCCGGTTTGTTACCGGCTTACCGGAATTTTGCTTTTTCGCCGCCTGTGCCTGTTTGGGCTGGGCTGGTGCCGCAGCCGCCGGCGCCTGAACCGCAGTATTCTCTGCAGGCTGTTCTTTTTCAGCTTCTTCCTTCTTAGCCGCTTCAGCCTCAGCTTCTTCTTTCTTCGCTGCCGCCTCTGTCAACTCTCTGTAAATCACTTTTTCTCCGATTACTTCTTCTATCTCGGAGACTGCTTTTGACACTTCTATAATCTTATCCAGCTCTGTCTCACTGGCGAGATAAAAGCTGAAATCAAATCCAAATTTTTCATCTTCAATATCCTGAGAACTTGGATTATATACTATGATATTTCCATAATCTTCTACGGCCTTAAACACCAAAAAAGAACGAGCCGCCTTCAGCAGACAATCCTCCTGTATATACACAGTAACGCCATACAGTTTCATACCCTTTTCTTCTGCCTTGCGCATTTCTTCTTTCTCTTTTTCAGAAAATTCGATATCTAAATATTTCTTTTGGAATCTATTTTCAGAAGAAGTTTCTTCTCTCTTCTTTTCTTCCACTTTCTCCTCTTTTTTCGGTGCATTTCCGGTTCCCGCTGCCAAAATATCATTCAGCTCCTGAATAATTGCCTCGTTATCATCTGTTCCTTCCTCAGAACTCTCTTTTACGTTCTCCAAATAAGAGTCAATAGCATCCAAACATTGGAACAGCACATCCACCAGCCCGCTGGTAACTACCATATTTCCGCTGCGGACTTCCTGAAACACGTTTTCCATGTCATGGGTCAAACGCTGCATACGTTTAAATCCCATAGTTCCCGCCATTCCTTTCAGAGAGTGGGCCGCCCGAAAAATCTCGTTAATCGTATCCATATTTTCCGGGTCTTTTTCTAAACTCATGATACAATCTGACAGATTCTGCAAATGTCCATTTGTTTCATCGATAAAAATCTCAAGGTATTGGCTTACATCCATATTACTGTACCCCCACATTCTTTATTATCGTTTGTGCAACTTCTGTTAAGGGAACTACTTCATCCACAACGCCTGCTTCTGCAATTGCTTTGGGCATCCCATACACAACACATGACTGGGCATCCTGAGAAATTACATAAATGTTCTTCTTTTGCTTCAGAGAAAGAATTCCTCCCGTTCCGTCAGAACCCATTCCGGTAAGCACCACACACACAATCTCATCATATCCGCTATTTCTGAGAGATTCATAAGTGACATTCGCACATGGTCTTAAGCCTCCAATCGGCGCTTCTTCATTCAAGCGGATTACATGTGTTCCGTCCGGCTTTTTCTGTATCTCCATGTGCTTTCCGCCAGGCGCAATGTAAACGCATCCCTTTTTCAGGATATCTCCTTCTTCGGCTTCTTTCACAGCGATTTCACTTATCTCATTCAAACGCTCTGCCATAGACTTGGTGAACCCCATCGGCATATGCTGTACCAAAACCATCGGGGCATCCAGATTTTGAGACAAATATGGAATAACGCTCTGCAGTGCTTTCGGTCCTCCAGTGGAACACGCCAGCGCTACCAGCTTATTTTTTCCTCCGACTGCCTTGGGAGCCTGCTGAATCTTTACCGGGGCAGGTTTTTCTGCCTGCGCTTTAAGCCCTGCTGTCATGTTCTCTTTCACATTGTCAGATTTGATGACGGCCTTTAAAACTCTCAGCAGACTTCCTTTAAATTCATCGCCTTTTGCCTCAATAA
Organism: Lachnospiraceae bacterium; assembly: GCA_022798035.1. Classification (GTDB taxonomy): domain Bacteria; phylum Bacillota; class Clostridia; order Lachnospirales; family Lachnospiraceae; genus Petralouisia. The sequence goes on from JAAWLS010000171.1 coordinate 2,466, forward strand.
TATTACAAGGTTTTGTAACAAAATCAACTGCCCCCAGCTCCATGGCCCGAATTGTGATATCCGCATCTTTCACCGTCAAGGTGCTCACCATGATAACAGTAGCCTTTATATCATCCTGTTGCAATTTCTCCAGTAATTCCAAACCATCCATCCGCGGCATATTCACATCCAAGATTACAGCGTCATAACTGTTCGTCTTTAATTTTTCATATGCCTCCAGACCATCTTTGCAAACGTCCGTTGCCTGAAAAGTACTTTCTGAATTGATTATATCACAAACAAGTCTTCTCATAAGTGCAGAATCATCAACTATTAAAATATTTTTTTTCATAATCTCATCCTTTTTGTCTGCTTTTACGCTCCTGTTCAAAAATATACTTAATAATCATTTCCCGCTCTTTTTGATTTTTCATCAGAAAATTCACACGGTATTCATATTTTTCTTCTCTCGACTCAATTTTTTGACAAATCAAAACTTTCCCCACAATTTCCAGAAAATAATCCATACTCTCATTTTCTAATCGAATCGCAATCATAAGATAATCTCCCGGATTCCCCGGTTCATACCCCACAAAGCGAATTCCTCCCCCGCTGATGTCCACTGCAATCGCTTCTTTGAGAAGGTCCTCCGGATAATTTAATCTATGATGTTCTTTTAATTCTGCAACTTTTTCTATTTCTGCTTCTTCCTCCGTAATTATCATGTATTCCATGTCCATCACACACTCAAACCGGTAAAACTCACGCCTCTGAAACTTTTCCAAAGGAGTTTTTGGCTCTACCAGCATCAAATATAAGTTCTCTTTGATATATCGGTTCTTGATATGGGCTACACAACGGTACATGCCGGATTTGGTATGAAATACAACTTCAAGTCTGACACCGCCAGGCGGAGATGAAACTTTTCCTTCTCTTGTAGGTACTAAAACCTCCATCATCCCGTTTTCCTGCACATTTTCCACCTTACTGTAATATGCTGGAGGCATTTCACCTATCTTTTTTCCCTGCTCTACTTGCTGCAGAATTCGAATCTCTATTTTATCTCCCGGCCTAACAATATTGGAATTCATGATACACCTCTAAATTTAATTTCTTTTATAAATAAAACGCGAAAACAACTGCATAATTCCTTTTTTCTGATGCAAAGGAATCGTGTTTCCCTCCAACAAATTGCATGCCAGCGTCTCAAATGCTTTCGTAGACTTGGCGTCTGGATAGAGAATGCTTACTGGCTGCTGTTGACGCACTGCTTTTTCCATGGCAGAATCCTGAGGAATCAATCCTAAATATTCCAAATTTCCTTTCAAAAACTGCCCTACTACTGCATTTAATTTTTCATAAATTCCCGTTCCCTCTTCCTCCGTAGCCACACGGTTGGAAATTACTTTTATTTTCGTCTGAGCCTGCCTGAATTCTGGATTCCGATGCAGAGCTTTCAGCAATGAATAGGCATCCGTCAAAGAGCTTGGCTCTGATGTGGCAATGAGAAGTATTTCCGGACTTGCCATAACAAACTCCAGTACATGGTCGGAGATGCCGGCGCCGGTGTCTATGAGTATCACATCTGCGAGAGAATCCAGCTCTGATAAATTCTGCACCAAAAATTTTAATTTGTCTTTTGACAAATTATTCACACCTGTAATTCCTGACCCTCCTGATATAAATCCAATATCCAAAGGTCCCGGTGTGATAATCTCCTGCATGGTTTTCCCCCGGTAAATCAAATCGCTCAGATTATATTTCGGAATCGCCCCAAACATAATCTCCACATTTGCCAATCCCAAATCTGCATCGAAAATAATTACTTTCTTTCCCTGTCTCTGCATCTGGACTGCCAGGTTCACTGCTACATTCGATTTACCCACGCCGCCTTTTCCACTGGTAACTGTGAAAATACGTGCCTTCTGCGCTGCAGATTGCTGATTCTTTTTTACAATATTTCTTAACTGCTCCGCCTGGTCCATAATCATTTTCCTCCAAGCAAAAGTTTGACAATCTTCTGTGTGTTAAAAACTTCAATATCTTCCGGAACATTCTGACCATAAGTAGAATAAGATAAGTCAGAACCTGTATACAGCTTCATGTTCAAAATATTTCCGTAACAGCTTGTTTCATCTAATTTCGTAAAAATAAGTTTAAATTGGAAATTTTCTCTATAAATATCTGCAATATCAATTAAATCCCGGTATTTTGTCGTGGCACTTAAAACCAGATACACCTCTTTTTGATACTCACCTGGTACCTGGTCAATCAATTTTCTTGTCTCATTCCGCTGTTCTGCATTTTTGTGAGAAAATCCTGCCGTATCTATAAGAACCAAATCATATTCTTCCGACTCTCTTAGTTTCTCATTTAGTTCTTCTGAAGAATAAACGATACTCAAAGGAGTGTCCATAATATTGGCGTAAGTGCGAAGCTGCTCTGCCGCCGCAATACGATAGGTATCCGCCGTAAATAACGCTACTTTCTTTCCCTTTTCCATTTTAAATCTGGAAGCAATTTTTGCTATAGTCGTGGTCTTCCCCACTCCGGTTGGACCAATGAAAAACACTACTTTCGGTTTTCGCTCTGTCAGCTCAATGGGCTGAGGCTGGCCAAATTTCAAAATCATTTTCTGATATATACTGGACAAAATCAAATCAACACTGGCGCCGCCTTTCATTACTTTCTCCACTTCATCCATAATCTGGTTCACATACTTCTCGTCCACTTCATTGTCCAACAAAATACTGTAAATCATCTTTATAAACTTAAAGTTCTCGTCCATTGGCGCTTCTTTGGGAAGATTTTCTTCACTCTGTGGCGGCGCTAATTTCTTTTCCAAAAGAGACTGAAGGCTCTCTAATTTTTCTTCCAGATTATTCTCTACAGCGGCCTCTTTTTTCTTTTCTTCTGCAGCAGACTGCTCCATGGAGGAAGTCCAGGTATTCTCTACGGAGGCAAACATCTCCTTTACTGGTTCCGGTTTTTCCAATGGTATGGAAATAGGCTCGTCTGCAGCCATATTGATATTCCCCAGTTTTGGAAGGGGCGGCGGCATTTTTACAG
>JAAWLS010000172.1 GCA_022798035.1 Lachnospiraceae bacterium
ACACACACACACACACACACACCAACACATACAAATAAAAAAGCAACAAACCCCACTATCAACAAAAACAAAACAAAACAAATTGCCATTTTTTAAATTTTACACAGGGTCTTTTTCCTTTGCAATCCCAGACTAGGAAATCCCAAAAATTCTTTTCCTGGATTTCAAGAAAAATTTACTGTATCTGTACCAATATGGCACAATGAAAGCGGAAATAGGCAAATAATAACCAGATGAAAAAAAGGATTTGTTCTCTCCTTTCGCTACTCTACAAACAGCGGCGTAGAATAGTATCTGTCTCCGCTGTCTGGCAGCAATGCCACTATCGTTTTTCCCTCATTCTCCGACCGTTTCGCCAGCTCCAACGCCGCATGCAGTGCTGCACCAGAAGAAATTCCCACCAAAATTCCTTCTATCCCGGCAATTTCTTTCCCTGCCGCAAAAGCCGCCTCATCCTCCACTGGGAAAACCTCGTCATAGATGCTTGTATTTAAAATATCCGGTACAAATCCCGCTCCAATTCCCTGGATTTTGTGGGCGCCGCTCTTTCCCTCCGACAGCACTGGAGATGAAAAAGGTTCCACCGCCACCACCTTTATCTGCGGATTCTCAGATTTTAAATACTCCCCAATTCCGGTAATGGTTCCTCCCGTTCCCACACCTGTCACAAAAATATCCACAGCTCCATTTGTGTCTCTCCATATCTCCGGCCCTGTGGTTTTTCTGTGAATTTCAGGATTAGCCGGATTTTCAAACTGGCCTGGAAGAAAACTGCCTGGCATTTCTTTTGAAAGTTCCTCTGCTTTTTCAATGGCTCCTTTCATTCCTTTTGCTCCCTCTGTCAAAACCAGTTCTGCGCCGTAAGCTTTCAGTATATTTCTGCGTTCCACGCTCATAGTTTCCGGCATTGTCAGAATCACCCGGTACCCTTTGGAAACTGCAATAGCCGCAAGGCCAATTCCTGTATTTCCGGAAGTGGGCTCTATAATCACAGAACCTTCTTTCAGGATTCCTTTCTCCTCGGCATCCTCAATCATAGCTTTGGCAATCCGGTCCTTCACACTTCCTGCCGGATTAAGGTATTCCAGTTTTACTAAAACTCTCGCCTTTAATCCATGCTTCCTCTCAATATTTTTTACCTCCAACAGCGGAGTGTTTCCAATTAGTTCTCCTATTTCCTGATAAATTCCAGACATTTTCTGCTTCCTTTCTATTTTCCTTTTCGTTGATGCAGAATCCTTAGGAAGATTCTGCGACACTGCCTTCCCTTAAACAAACATTTTCCTGTTACCGAACCGCCCGAAACGCTTCCTCCAAATCTTCTATAATATCATCAATATGCTCTGTTCCAATGGACAGACGAATGGTATTCCTGTAAATTCCCTGCTCTTTCGCCTCCGTTTCATTCAGCTGAGAATGGGTGGTGGAGGCTGGGTGAATAGCAAGAGATTTTACATCCGCCACATTTGCCAGAAGTGAGAATATTTCCAAACTGTCAATAAAGTCTTTGGCTGTCCGTTCATCTCCCTTGATTTCAAAGGTAAAAATGGAACCTCCCCCTTTCGGAAAATATTTCTGATACAGCTCCCTCTGCTTAGAATCCACCGCAACAGACGGATGGTGTACACACTCTACCTGGGGATGATGACTCAGGTATTCCACAACTTTCAAGGCATTTTCCACATGACGTTCCACCCTAAGAGACAGCGTTTCCAATCCCTGCAGAAAAATAAATGCATGGAAAGGAGAAATGGCCGCCCCCATATCTCTCAAAAGAATGGCGCGTATTTTCGTGACAAAAGCGGCGGGCCCTGCTGCTTTCGTAAAGCTGATTCCATGATAGCTTGCATTGGGTTCTGTCAGGGAAGGGAATTTTCCGGATGCTTCCCAGTCAAATTTTCCGCTGTCAACAATTACGCCTCCAATGGCCGTTCCATGACCGCCGATAAATTTCGTGGCAGAATGTATCACAATATCTGCGCCGTATTCTATGGGCCGCACCAGATAAGGCGTCGCAAACGTGCTGTCCACTACCAGCGGAATATTGTGCCTGTGGGCAGTCTCGGCAATTGCTTCTATATCGCTCACATCAGAATGCGGGTTTCCTAACGTCTCAATGTAAAGCGCTTTCGTATTTTCCTGAATAGCCTCCTCAAAATTGCTGACATGGGAAGGCTCTACAAAGGTGGTGGAAATCCCATATTCCGAAAGCGTATGCTCCAGCAGGTTATAACTGCCTCCATAAATATTGTTGGCCGCCACAATATGTTCTCCGTTTCTGGCAAGATTCTGTATGGTATAGGTTACTGCCGCTGCACCAGAAGCTACTGCCAGCGCTGCCACGCCTCCCTCCAAAGCCGCAATTCTCTGCTCAAAAATATCTTGAGTTGGATTCGTAAGTCTCCCGTAAATATTTCCTGCGTCTTGCAGTTCAAACCGGGCCTGCGCATGGTCTGAATTGTGAAATACATAGGAAGATGTAGCGTAAATAGGCACTGCTCGGGCATCCGTAACCGGGTCTGGCTGTTCCTGCCCTACATGTAACTGCAGCGTTTCAAATTTTAATTTTCTTTTCTCATAGGTTCCTTTACTCATCGTATTTTCCCATTCCTTTCTATCATTCTGACTGCAAAAGTTCTCTCAAATCTGCGTTCATTTACAGAAATTCCTTTTTATAATGTATGCCAAATAAGTTTTTCACCTCTTTTCATATATTTCCTATATATTTAATAGGTTATTTATGAATATTATGATACGCTGTTATTTTCCGTATGTCAAGAACCTGATTCTTTTAAGGATTTTCATTTCCCTTTGAATAGGCTTCTAAAAAATGGTGTTTCACACCTTTTTCCTTATATGCAATCACTGTGCTCAAGTTTACATTTTCCACACTCTTAAAAATATTTGCCTCCACAAATGGATTGACTTTTTTCATTTCTGCAATCATATTTTTTATTTCCATCCGTTTGGAATCGCTGCTGCCGTCTGATTCCTGAACCTCAGCTTTTTCCGTAAACCTGCAGGCACATTGCAGAAAATATAAGTCATTGTAATCCCGCCAGTGTTTGATATCCTCTTCCCGGATATAGTACATGGGGCGAATCAGTTCCATTCCCTCAAAATTCGTGCTGTGCAGTTTGGGCATCATAGTCTGAATCTGTCCGCCGTAGAGCATTCCCATTAAAATTGTCTCAATGACATCATCGTAATGGTGTCCCAATGCAATTTTGTTACAGCCCAGCTCCCTGGCCTTGTGGTACAGATGCCCCCTCCGCATTCGGGCGCAGAGATAACAGGGAGATTTTTCAATTTCATACACTGCGTCAAAAATATCTGACTCAAATATGGTAAGGGGCAGATTCATCCGCTCTGCATTCTCTTCAATCAGCTTCCTGTTTCTCTTCTGGTAACCTGGGTCCATCACCAGAAATTCCAATTGAAACGATACTTTTCGATGCTTCTGCAATTCCTGAAAAAGTTTTGCCATCAGCATGGAATCTTTCCCACCGGAAATGCAGACTGCAATTTTGTCACCTTCCTGTATCAATTCATAATCCCGGACTGCCTTTGCAAACCGGGAAAATAATTGTTTATGGAATTTTTTGCGTATGCTCTTTTCGATTTGCGCTGACGGATGTTCCTCTTTTTGCAACTTCTTCTCTTTCTGTATATTTTCTTCTCTCATTGACTCTGCCTTTTTCATATTTTTCCTGCTCAGCTGTTCATTACCTGTGGCAGTATTTTAATATTTTTTCACATATCTGTCCCACATCACGCTGAGTTGTGTCATAGGACAAATCTACCACTGTCTCCTGAAACATTCCATATTTTCTTTCCAGCATATCTGCCACTTGAGGCGGCAGATTTCCGCGCATTCTCTCTGCGAACCTCTCTTTTATTATTTCCAGCGGAGCCTGACAGCGGATTTTCACTGCGTGAGACGGAAGAAATTTTAATTCATCTATTTCTGATATTAGATAGACAATCATTTTTTCTTGTCCCTGATTCTGCTCCAGATATTCTTTAAATGATTTTTCTGCTGCGCTTGGGCTTTTCCCCATTCGCAGATAATCTTTTCCTGCAAATATTTCCGCTTCCGTTCTTCCTTTTAACTCCTCTGCTATCGTAGTCTTCCCTGTACAGCTCTCTCCTATCAATGCAACAACCATACTTGTTCTACCTTTCATAAAATTTTCATCTCTTATATTACGGTTATAATCTTATTTTGTCAAAGGATTCCCCGGTGCAAAACATATATTTTACTTTTTCAGGGATATATTATATACTGTCACCATACCCTCAGTGGACAAAGGAACACACGCCCTGAGCCATGGTATTTGGGCGTGTGTTCCCTTGTTCACTGAGGATATCAAAACAGAAAGGAATATTTCAGATGAACATCTTAAAAACGCCTGTTTTAGGCCAAAATGTATATGTTGCTTCCGGTGCAGTTGTCCGGGGAGATATCACCCTTGGAGACAACTCCAGTGTCTGGTTCAACACTGTAATTCGAGCAGAGGCAGGGTCTGCCGTCATCGGAAATGACACCAACATTCAGGATAATAGTGTTCTCCATGTGGACCACGGCGCTGACATCCGCATTGGCAGCCAGGTAACCATCGGGCACGGCGCCATCGTACACGGCTGTAACATAAAAAGCAATTCCCTTATCGGCATGGGGGCCATTATCATGAATCATGCCGTCATTGGAGAAAATTGTATCATCGGCGCCGGAACCTTGATTACTCAAAATACTGTGATTCCGGACAATTCTCTTGTTATGGGCAGTCCTGGGAAAGTGATACGTTCTGTCACAGAAGAAGAAATAGAAGATATCAAGAAAAATGCCGCATATTATGTGGAAGAAGCCGCCTTTTATCAAAACCAGCAAGGTTGATTTTTAGAGCAAAACCCTTGGTCTATTATTGTGCCAGGTGCGGCTGCTTAAATAACATATCTCTTTTGTGCCGACACCCTTGCTTCTCTGAGGCAGATTTGCGTCTGCCTCTGCAAACCTCTGTAAATCTGCAGGCCTTTTATCTGATAAAGGGCCTGGCAAAATCAACTCTCTTTTATATGGGCAAGCAGTCCTTCACAGCCTGCCGTCACATCCTCATATGTTTTCTCAAAATCTCCTGTATACCATGGGTCTGCCACATCCCTGGGATGGTCTGTGTAGTCCAGAAGAAGACTTATCTTCTGTTCTTCATCTTTTCCCACAATACGGAGCATGTTTCTGTAATTTTGTCGGTCCATTCCTATGATGTAGTCGTACTTCTGATAATCGCTTTTTTTCATTTGAACGGCATATTTGCCGGAAACAGAGATTCCCACCTGAGCCAGCTTATTTCTGGTTCCTGGATGAACCGGATTGCCGATTTCCTCTGTACTGGTAGCCGCACTGGCGATATAAAATTCGCTTGCAACGCCTTGTTTTTTAACCATATCTTTGAACACAAATTCTGCCATGGGAGAACGGCAGATGTTGCCGTGGCAGACAAAAAGTATC
>JAAWLS010000173.1 GCA_022798035.1 Lachnospiraceae bacterium
AGCATCATAAAACGAAATTAATTTTAATATATGGGAATAATTTCAAAAAAAGGAGGAATTGTTTATGAAGGCGGTGAGAATGTATGCGCCGAGAGATTTGAGGGTGGAGGAAGTAGATATCCCTGGATATGAGGCGGATGAATGTCTGATTAAGGTGATGGCAGTAGGGGTCTGCGGCTCAGATATTCCAAGAGTGAACCAGTATGGAGCTCACGTGTCACCCATTATTGTGGGACATGAATTTGGGGGAATCGTAACGGAGACGGGAGCCGGCGTGACAAAATTTAAGGTGGGAGACAGAGTGACCTGTCCGCCGCTGATTCCATGTATGAAGTGTAAATATTGTCAGATGGGGCAGTATTCTCTCTGTGAAGATTATGACTATTACGGTTCCAGGCGTGACGGAGCATTTGCACAGTACATAGCGGTCAAGGAAGGAAATTTGCTGAAAGTCAGCGATAAGGTTTCCTATGAGGATGCGGCCACTACGGACCCATGCGCCAATGCACTGCACGGAATGGAAAGGGCAGAATTTAAGCCGGGAGATTCTGTATGTGTTTATGGAGCAGGACCTATCGGATTGTTTGCAGTCCAGTATGCAAAGATTAAGGGTGCATCTAAGGTGATTGCAGTGGATGTATGGGATGAGAAACTTGAGATGGCCAGGAAGAACGGTGCAGATGTGGTAATCAATTCCAAAAATCAGGATGCCGTTCAGGCAGTTATGGAAGCGACGGATGGATTTGGCGCGGATGTAGTCATTGATTTCTCAGGAGCGCCAGTGTGCCAGAAGGCGTCTATTCTTTCAGCAGCAAAACTTGGCCGGGTGGTATTTCTTGGAATTTCCCATCAGGGGCTGGAGCTTTCTGAGAAAGAAGTCGACCAATTAATGAGGCGGCAGCTTAATGTGAAGGGCTCTTGGAATTCCTTTACAAAACCATTTCCCGGAAGTGACTGGACAGGAGCTGTTGATTTGTATGAAAATCACGGCATGACAGCGAAAGATATTATCAGCCACCGATTATCACTGGAAGAAGCGCCGGAAATCTTTGAAAAAATTGCAAAAGGCGGGTTTTTCTTTAGTAAAATTATGTTTTATCCCAATGGACAAGAAGAAAAATAGAGATAAAAAGGAGAAGTGCTTATGAGCAGATATTTTATGGGTGTAGATGCAGGAACACATGGAGTCAGAGTAGGAATTGCCGATGATACTGGTGAGTTTATCGCAATGAAGGAAGTGGAACATCCGACCGATTATCCTGTTCCGGGACGTGCAGAACAGAATGCAGAACATTGGTGGGTTGGATTAAAAGAGGCGCTTAGAGATTGTCTGAGTACTATCAGCAGCGAACAGCGCAAAAATATTGTATCAGGCTGCGTGTGCGCCACCTCTTCCACAGTGGTTCCGGTAAATGAAGATATCAATCCTCTGTCACCAGCTATTTTGTGGATGGACAACAGGGCCATCGAGCAGGCAGACAGGATGAATCACACAAATCATAAAGTTTTGAAGTATTGCGGGGAGGCTGTCTCACCGGAATGGATGCTTCCGAAGGTTCTCTGGCTGAAAGAAAATCAGAGAGACATTTATAATAGAAGTTACAAAGTAATTGAGCAGCTGGATTTTTTAAATTATAAGCTGTGCGGTGTGTTAAGTTCTTCCATATGCCAGACTACATGCAAATGGAATTATGTGGAGTCAGAAGGCGGTTACCAGAAAGATTTTATGGAGGCAATCGGGTTTGAGGATTATGAAGAGAAATTGGTTACCAGAGTAGACAAAATCGGTGCGCCTCTTGGTAAAATTACAGAAGAATTTGCCCGTGAATTTGATTTGAATCCAGATATGATGATTGTCCAGGGAGGCGTGGACGCTCATATGGCGATGTTCGGCCTTAATGTGATTGAGCCAAATAAAATCGGCGTAATTATGGGAACCAGTTTCGTACACCTCTGTCTGGCAGAAGAGAAAAAAGATTACAAGGGAATCTGGGGACCTTACGACGGGGCTGTCATTGATAAACTGTGGCTGCTGGAAGGCGGACAGATTTCAGCGGCTTCTGTTCTGGACTGGTACCAGAAGAATTTTTATCAAGATGCAAGCTATGAGACTATTATCAGTGAGGCAGAGTCTATTCCTCCTGGATGCGACGGATTGGTGGCTCTTGATTTCTTCCAGGGCAACAGGACTCCCTATAAGACTGCGAGAGCCAAAGGCGTTTATTATGGATTAAAACTGACCCACACAAAAGCGCATTTGTACCGCGCGCTGCTGGAGGCAGTGGCTTTTGGAACAGCCAATATTATTAAAAATTTTGAGGAACAGGGCTATCCGGTAAACAGTCTTATTGGATGCGGCGGAGTTACAAAGAATCGTCTGTGGATGCAGATTATTTCCGATATTACTGGAAAACCGATTATTGTAAATAAAGAATTGCAGGCAGGGGTGCTGGGCTGCAGCGTGGTTGCAGCGGCAGGACAGTATCAGGGAGATTTTCAGAAGGCAGCCGATGCAATGGTGCATCCGGATGTGGAAATTAAGCCTGATATGGAAAACCATAAGAAATACACCAAAATATTCGATACTTATCTGGAACTTTATGAAAATCTTGCAGATATGATGGAAAAGGGTTAGACTATAAGGAAAAGAGCAGTAAAGGAGAGAAAAATGACAAAACAGGAAATATTATCTCATATTGACCATACACAGCTGAAAGCGTTCTGTACATGGGAGGACATCAAAAAACTTTGTGACGAAGCTATCGAAAATCAGACAGCTTCTGTGTGCATTCCCCCTTCCTATATTGAAAAGATTCACAACACTTACGGAGAGAAAATCAATATCTGCACAGTAATTGGATTTCCCCTGGGTTATAATACAAAAGAAGTGAAAGTTCTGGAAGTGAAAGACGCTATCGCCAGAGGATGCAATGAAGTGGATATGGTAATCAATATCGGTGACGTAAAGAACGGCGATTTTGACAAGGTGGAAGAGGAAATCAGAGCTTTAAAGGAAGCGGCAGGACAGCATGTTCTGAAAGTGATTGTGGAGACATGTTATCTGACAAAGGAAGAGAAAATCAAACTCTGCCAGTGTGTGACAAATGCAGGGGCTGATTACATTAAGACTTCCACAGGGTTTGGAACAGGCGGTGCCACAATAGAAGATATTACATTGTTTGCAGAACATATTGGTCCTAATGTGAAAATGAAAGCGGCAGGCGGGGTAAAGACCCGTGACGACCTAGAAATGTTCCTTGCAAAAGGATGCGAGAGAATCGGAACCAGCTCTGCGGTGCAGATGCTGCAGGAGGAAGCATAGAAATATGGGAATTGAATTGGTAATATTTGATATGGACGGGCTGATGTTTGATACGGAAAATGTTACGTTTCGGGCTTACATGGAAATCGGGAAAGAGAGAGGGCTTGTCACAAACCGTCAGCAGTATGTGCAGATTTTGGGATTGAAGCAGGAAGATATTGAAAAAATTTACCGCGGCTTTTTCGGAGAAGATTTTGACGCTGCTAAGTTCTATTGTGATGTGGCTCAAAGGAAATTAGATATTCTGGGCAGGGAGGGAATGCCCATAAAACCTGGATTGCTGGAGCTGCTTGAGGAATTAGAGAAAAGGAATATAAAAAGAGCAGTTGCCAGCGGCTCTTCCATTGATACCATTGAGGGTTATCTTGTTCAGAGCGGCTTGACAGAAAAATTTGACATGATTCTCTCCTCTCAAAGTGTAAAACGGGGAAAACCTGCACCGGATGTGTTTCTAAAAGTCTGTGAAAAGATGAAAGTGGAGCCGGGACGTGCTTTGGTTCTGGAGGATTCCATCAATGGAGTGCAGGCTGCTGTGGCGGGAGGAATCAAAGTAATCGCTGTGCCTGATATGATTTCGATTCCCCATGAACTTCAGAAACAGTGTTATGATGTAGTAAAGACGTTAGAAGATGTTAAGAACCGTCTGTGATAATATTTCCATTTCATATTTTAAAATGACAGGGGTTGCTGCCGAATTTTGCAGCAGCTCCTGTTTCGAGTGGACAAATGTTGAATTATTTGGAATAATCTGATAAAATGTAGTTCGAATCAGTAGAGGGTGATGTTATGGATGTAATGAAATCGTATCAGATAATCAGAGTGGCAAAAAAATATTACGAACTGCATATGGGACAGTTGGAAATTGCAAAAGAGGAAGGCGTCTCAAAGTCTACCATCAGCAGAATGCTGCAAAAGGCCATGGATTTAGGTTATATTAAAGTGAAAATAGATGCGCCGACGGAATCCTTAAAGACATTGGAAAATGATTTGAAAGGATTTTTTCATTTAAAAGAGGCATTTGTCAATCCCAATTTAATAGACAATGAAGAGATTATTATGAGGGATACCTGCCGGGCCCTTGCAAGAAATCTCAGTTCGTATATTAAGGATAACAGTACGGTGGGAGTTTCCTGGGGAAAAACCATGAACTGCCTGGTAAAAGAGATTAATTATATCAATGCGAGAAATATTAAGGTTGTCCAGTTAAATGGAGGCGTTGCAAAATCTGCAAATTTAACGGGGGCGGCCCAGATTGTGGATGCTTTGACACAGGCTGGGGATGGAATCGGATATATGTTTCCAGTGCCGGCTATTGTGGATTCCAAAGTGATATCCACTGTGCTGAAAGAAGATTCTCAGGTGCAAGATGTTCTGAATCTGGCAAGAGAGGCCCAAACTACGATTTTCAGTATAGGTGCTTTGTCTAAACAGTCTATTTTATATGAAGTGGGTTATTTAAAAGATGAAGATTACCATGTGCTGGAAGAGAAAGGGGCCGTGGGCGATATCGCCTCCAGATTTTTTGATATCAATGGAAAAATTGCAGATGAAAATTTAGATGAGAGAGTTGTAGGATTAGATTTGGAAGAACTGAAAAAGAAAGAGTGGAACATCGCCGTTGCTGTGGGAAATCAAAAAGTGGATGCGATAATCGGAGCTTTGAACGGCGGATTTGCTAATGTTCTCTATACGGATGAGAAAACGGCAAGGCTGTTATTAGAAAAGGTAAATAGATAGAAGAGAGCCCCATAAATATGAAGCTGATTCATATTTATGGGGACATTTGTTTCATTTGTTCAAATAAATCCAGGTCTTCCTGTGTGATTTTCAGATTAGAGCAGTAAGTCCTGCCTTCCGGCGTTGTGATATTTACCTCAATAATGGTATTTTTTTTGATGCCTTCCTGGGCAACTGCCTTTAAAAATTTGGGGAACTTAGGATGATTGGCGGTGAATTTCTGCCATGTTCCCATCAGTTGAAAAATTTGAGTAGGATTCATTCCAGCCATTGTGTGATATCCTTTCTGTAGATTATGTGATGCTGTGCACTTTTTGAAAGCCTGTTGCCGCGCGGCTCATTGATGTCATGCATTATACCATAATCACTTCGTGATACATTATGGTTACCTATGCCACTCCGCTTTGCTCCGGGCTGTATA
>JAAWLS010000174.1 GCA_022798035.1 Lachnospiraceae bacterium
CTTTCCTATATCTGCTTTCAGGTACTCTACTGGACAGGAATGCGAGAAGGAGAATTGCTGGCGCTTACCGCTGCCGATATCAATCTCATGACAAAACAGATTGATATCAACAAAACGTATCAGCGTCTGAACGGAAAGGATATCACCACTCCGCCTAAGACAAAGAAAAGCAAGCGGAAAATTCCAATTCCCGATTTTCTGTGTCAGGAGCTGCAAAACTTTATCAATACCAGATATATACTTGACCCTAACGAAAGAATATTCCCAGCTACCAAGCACTTTCTCTCTCACGAGATGGAGCGAGGCTGTAAGAAAACCGGCATTAAGCGGATACGAATTCATGATATCCGCCACTCACATGCCAGTTTACTTATCAATCAGGGCTGTGATGCACTTATCCTCGCTGACAGACTGGGACACGAAAAGGTATCCACAACACTGAATACCTACTCGCATCTGTTTCCGCACAAACAGCAGGAGCTTGTCAGCAATCTGGAACAACTTGCAGCAACCGTTGATGTTACACCCACACCGGAGCCGTCAACGGGTAACCCTCTACTTGAAACTATGGGAATTTCCTATGATGATGGCACGGCTGACAGTTTAGCTACTTCGGATACAGTATACGCCAATACAGGACTTCCATACGGACCGGTGCCACTGCCAAAGGAAACAGCACCAAGAAAAGTTATCCCTATGCCCCAAAGAAAAGTTATTTAATTTTCCAAATACTATTTGGGAAACGCAAGCTTATAATAAAACGATGCGGAACAGAGTAGTTGCGTTTAGTAGCAAAATAGTAGCATCGCAAAAAGAAAAGCCCGGGAACGCCCTGTTTATAAGGCTTCCCAGACTTGTGGCTACTATTCGAACTCAATCGTCCCCGGCGGCTTCCCCGTACAATCATAAACCACCCTGTTAACCCCATTCACCTCATTCACAATCCGATTAGTCACCTTATTCAAAACCTCCCAGGGAAGCTGGGCCGCATCTGCTGTCATAAAATCACTCGTATTTACCGCACGCAGCGCCACAGCATAGTCATACGTCCTGAAATCCCCCATAACCCCCACCGAACGCATATTAGTCAACGCCGCAAAATACTGACCAAGGCTCTTGTCCAATCCGGCTTTGGCAATCTCTTCACGATAAATAAAATCTGCCTCCTGGACAATCTTCACCTTCTCCTCCGTCACTTCCCCTATAATACGAATTCCAAGACCCGGACCAGGGAACGGCTGGCGAAATACCAAATGTTCGGGAATCCCCAGTTCCAGTCCCGCTTTACGGACCTCATCTTTAAACAGCATCCGCAGCGGTTCAATAATCTCCTTGAAATCCACGACATCCGGAAGTCCCCCCACATTGTGGTGAGATTTAATAACGGCAGATTTCCCAAGCCCCGACTCAATAACATCCGGATAAATAGTTCCCTGTACCAGATAATCTACCGCGCCAATCTTCTTTGCTTCCTCCTCAAATACCCGGATAAATTCCGCGCCGATAATTTTACGCTTTTCTTCAGGTTCTGTAACACCCTTTAATTTATCATAATATCTCTGCTGCGCATTCACACGAATAAAATTAAGTTCATAAGAACCATTGGAACCAAATACCGCCTCCACTTCATCCCCTTCATTTTTCCGGAGAAGACCATGATCTACAAAAACACAGGTCAGCTGCCTCCCAACCGCTTTGGAGAGCAAAACTGCTGCAACAGAAGAATCCACTCCGCCGGACAGCGCGCAGAGCACCTTGCCCTCCCCGATCCGCTTGCGCAGATTCTGAATCGTTGTCTCCACGAAAGAATCCATCTTCCAGTCCCCACAGCACCCGCAAACCTTATAGACGAAATTAGAAAGCATTTTCATACCTTCTGCCGTATGCATAACTTCAGGATGAAACTGCGTCGCATACAAATTCCGTTCCGGACAAGCCATTGCGGCAACCGGACACACGGAAGTACGCGCTGTAACTTTAAATCCCTCCGGAGCTGTCTCAATATAATCTGTATGACTCATCCAGCACACAGTTTTTTCTGACACTCCCTCAAAAATAACATCTGCTGCATTTATCTCCACTTCTGTGTAACCATACTCGCTAACCGGAGCTGTTTTAACCACGCCGCCCAGAGTATGCGCTATCACTTGCGCGCCATAACAAATACCAAGAATCGGAATCCCCAACTCAAAAATTTCTTTCTCATAACGGGGAGATGTTTCATCATAAACACTATTGGGACCGCCCGTAAAAATAATTCCTTTTGGCTCCAGATCTTTAATCTCATCCAAACTCACAGTATATGGTTTTACTTCACAATAAACATTACATTCCCGCACACGCCGTGCAATGAGCTGATTGTACTGCCCGCCAAAATCAAGAACAATTACTGTTTCTTTTTTCAATGCTCTTTCCTCCTGTATTTTCTGCCTCTGAACAACCCTGCCAAAGAACGCAGAAATTATCCTGTCTTTTCCCCTATTATATAGAAGGTTGTTCGTATTTACAAGAAAAACATCCCAAATACCTCCGAATTTTACGCTGGCTCATACTCCTGCAAACCCGCATGGCATTTGCGGCTGTAATGTCTACTCTAAGAATATTCCAACTTCTTCTCTTTGTGAATTTATCTGCCTTATTACTCTCACACGTATTTGTATATCCACTATTTTACTCCCTGGCAGCTATTGCGAAACTGCACAGGCGTCATGTCATACTTTTTCTTAAACATACGGTTAAAATGCTCCACATTCTGATATCCCACGTTGTCCGCGACATTTTCTACCGTCATACTGGTATTCTTCAACAGGGTACGCGCTTTCTTCATACGGACATTTTTCACAATTTCCCCAAAAGTCTTCCCTGATTTCTCCTTAATATATTTCGATAAATAAGGCTTCGACAAATGCTGCATTTCCGCCAGCTCATCCAAAGTTACTGTCAGATAATGCTCCTGAATATAGTTCATAATCTCATTCAGCCGCTCATCCCGGCAATGTTCATTCTGCTGAATCTGTTCCAATTTATTGACCGCCACGCACAACGCTTCAATCGAAGAAGAAATGATATCTTCATCAACTCCGACGCCCCAGTACAAACGGTTATTACAGGAAATCCCCACATAAGAAACAGCCTTTGCCGAAGACCCTTTGGACATAGAATGTTCCTCATAAACAGACAATTCATAACTGATATTAAAATATTGTTTTAAAGCGTTGCTCACCGCGTCAAGGCGGCCATTTCCAGTTCCGGTCACCGTCCGCGCCTGTCCATTATGAGAGATCACAGCTTCCGCCAGAATACCGTCCTTCTGTTTAAAATGACACTCTGGTATCTGAAAATAAGGCATATTACTCACATAATGCTCCTCAAAAATCTGATATATCAATTGAGGAGAAAGCTCCATATGGCGGCGGTCAGAAACTCCTTTAATCGTATAGCCGACTTCTTCCCGCATCTTTTCCGGAATCATAATTCCATAATTTTGTTTTAAAATGTAGGCAACGCCTCCCTTGCCAGACTGGCTGTTGATTCGTATCACATCTGAATCATACGTACGCCCCACATCCTTAGGATCAATCGGAAGATAAGGCACTGTCCATGACTTCGACAAATTCTGTTCCCGACAGGCCATACCTTTGGCAATGGCATCCTGATGGGAACCGGAAAAAGCTGTAAATACCAGTTCCCCGGCATAAGGCTGCCTGGGGGAAACCTGCATACGCGTACAACGCTCATATATTTCCGCAATTCTGGACATATTGCTAAAATCCAGCCTGGGATCCACGCCATGTGAAAACATATTCATGGCAAGTGTGACAATATCCACATTTCCAGTGCGTTCCCCATTTCCGAACAAAGTACCCTCAATCCGGTCGGCGCCGGCAAGTATTCCAAATTCCGCATCACAAATCCCAACCCCCCGGTCATTATGAGGGTGAAGAGAGAGTACCACATGGTCACGAAAATGCAGATGCTTACTCATAAATTCCACCTGACCTGCAAAAATATGAGGCATCGCATTTTCCACAGTAGTCGGCAGATTGATAATAACCTTTTTTTCCGAAGTTGGCTGCCAGATGTCCAGCACTGCATTACATACTTCCAACGCGTAATCAATCTCTGTCCCGGAAAAACTTTCCGGGCTGTATTCAAAAGTAAAATTGCCTTCTGTCTCGTCAGCAAGCTGTTTTAACAGCTTGGCTCCCTCCACGGCAATCTCCTTAATCTCTTCTTTGCTCTTTTTGAATACCTGCTCCCGCTGCGCCAGCGAAGTGGAATTATACAAATGCACCACTGCATGGGGCGCGCCCTTTACTGCCTCAAACGTCTTACGGATAATATGCTCCCTGGCCTGCGTCAGTACCTGCACAGTCACATCCGCCGGAATCATATCCCGCTCAATTAAAGTTCTCATAAAATTATATTCCGTATCAGAAGCGGCCGGAAATCCCACCTCAATTTCCTTAAAACCAACTTCCACCAAAAGCTGGAAGAATTCCAGCTTTTCCTCCAGGCTCATAGGTTCTATTAAAGCCTGGTTTCCATCCCTTAAATCCACGCTGCACCACACAGGCGGATTAGTAATATATTCCTTCTTTACCCAGTCGTAGGTTACTTCCGGCGGCATAAAATATTGTCTTTCATATTTCTCAAAATTCTTCATCTTCCATTCCTCCATTATTGTAAAAAAGCAGAAACAAAAAATCCTTCGCATCTACTATCCGAAGATAATAGAGACGAAAGATATATTCATCATGCGCGATACCACTCTACTTCATGTTTCCATGCTCTCATCTGCACTCCATATCTATCCTGACAACCCGTTTTTCCGACAGCAGAATACATCCATTTCCATGCTTATCTCTGTAACGGGAGAACCCGTCCTGGCTTACTTCATCCTAATTTCAAAATACCCATTCTCCTGTCTGGGCAGAACTCCTTCAGCCGGAAGCTCCAAGGCCAGTTCACTGCATCGTCACTGTCATCTTCCACCACCGACAACTCTCTGTAAGCTCTTTTGCAGCTACTTTTCCTCTTCTTCGCTTTTCACAGGTTTTATCTTAACACAGTTCATTCTCCTTGTATAGTGATATATTTAATCATTTTTCTTGATATATTTTAACTTCCATATAGAAACACGTCTTCTCTTATAATACAAAAATTTTTTCATTTAAGGGCTGCTTATTAAACAGCCCCTTTTTGATGAAGATATTTCTCTCTGGTCGCCAACCCACCCCGGATATGCCTCTCTGATTTATTTACATCCAGTACCTTGCGTGCCTGAGAGGCAAGGGCAGGATTAATCTGCACAAGACGTTCTGTCACATCTTTATGCACCGTACTCTTACTGATTCCAAACTTTTTTGCCGTCTGACGCACAGTTGCATTTTCTTCAATAATATAATTGGCAATATTAACGGCACGCTCTTCTATGTATCCTTTCAACGAAA
>JAAWLS010000175.1 GCA_022798035.1 Lachnospiraceae bacterium
TTGACGCGCCGAGCACAATTGTGAAGCAATATTTTCTTCTTGTGCGAGTGCGCATATTATTTTTGTCATATAGGAAATCCGAAGGAATTTCCTATATGATAAAAAAGAAGCTGCTCATGAGTTGTCTCATGTACAGCTTCCTCCAAAATATATGATAGGAACCTCTTCGGGAACCCTGTTATCAGATGAACGTGCGGTACAACATTTTTTATCGAAATTTGCCCAGCAAGTTCCGATAAACTGCACTATTTGCCATCTTCATGGGATTCTTTAAATTTTCCCATAAAGCCTTTTTTCTTTCCATGCTTCTCTGCCGACGCATCGCCCCCTTGTTTCCTCAGTGACTGACTGCTGGCTTCGTCAAACCTGCGCAGCGCTTCTTTGGCCTCCTCGTTCAGTCCCGTGGGAACCTGAACAACCAGCGTCACATAATGGTCTCCCCGCAGAGAAGAATTGCGCAGAGAAGGAATTCCTTTTCCTTTCAGACGGATTCTGGTGTCTGTCTGAGTGCCGGCTTTTACATCATAGAGAATATCACCGTCAATGGTGCTGATACGCACCTCTCCTCCCAGCGCTGCCTGGGCAAAAGAGATTGGCGCCGTAGAATAAATATTCATATCCTGACGCTGGAAAATCGGGTGCCTGGTGACATTTATCTCCACCAGTAAATCTCCCCTTGGCCCTCCATTGGTTCCAGGCTCTCCTTTCTCACGGATACGGACACTCTGACCATTATCAATACCTGCCGGGATAGAAACCTTAATCTTTTTGCGCTTTGCAATATATCCAGTTCCACGACAGTCCGGACATTTCTCTTTGATAATTTTTCCGGTTCCACGGCAGTCTGGACAAGTCTGTACATTCTGAACCATCCCTAAGAAGGACTGCTGGGTGTACACCACTTTTCCTTTTCCGCCGCATTTGCTGCAGGTCTCCGGCGTGGTGCCTGGTTTTGCCCCGGTCGAGTGACAGGTAGTGCACTCATCTTTCAGCGTAATCTCTATCTCCTTCTCACAGCCAAAAGCCGCTTCCTCAAAGCTGATACGCACCGCTGCCCGTAAGTTTGCCCCTTTCATAGGCCCATTGTTGGCAGAACGCCTTCTGGAACCGCCGAACAAATCACCGAAAATATCGCCAAAAATGTCACCCATATCCATGCCAGAGAAATCAAAACCGCCTCCGCCGCCCATGCCTCCGTCAAAGGCCGCATGGCCAAACTGGTCGTACTGGCGTTTTTTATCTGGGTCGCTCAAAACGGCATATGCCTCGGATGCTTCTTTAAATTTTTTCTCTGCCTCCGCATCACCCGGATTCATATCCGGATGATACTTCTTGGCAAGCTGACGGTATGCTTTTTTGATGGCATCATCGCCAGCATTTTTATCCACTCCCAGGACTTCGTAGTAATCTCTCTTCTGTTCTGCCATGATTATACTTCCTTATAATCTGCGTCTACCACATCGTCGTCTGCGCTGCTGTAGGAACTGTCTCCCATATCTGGTCCAGGACCTTCTGCTCCCTGAGCCCCCTGAACATTTTCATACATTTTTGCAAATAATTTCTGTGCGCTTTCCATCAATTTCTCTTTGGCAGCTTTCATCTCGCCAACCTGGTCGTCTGTCATTTCATCTGCATTCTGATGTGCTTCCACCATTGTTTTCAGTGCATTCAAATCAGCTTCTACTGCAGCCTTGTCATTGGCGTCAATCTTGTCTCCCACTTCTTCCAGTGCCTTTTCTGTCTGGAATACAAAGGAATCTGCGTCGTTTCTGGTGTCAATTGCTTCCTTTCTCTTCTTATCCTGCGCCTCGAATTCTGCCGCCTCTTTTACTGCCTTGTCAATATCTTCGTCTGACATGTTGGAACCTGCAGTGATTGTGATATGCTGCTCTTTTCCGGTTCCCAGGTCCTTGGCGGACACATTTACAATACCGTTGGCGTCAATGTCAAAGGTAACTTCAATCTGAGGTACGCCGCGTCTTGCTGGCGGGATTCCATCCAGTCGGAACTGGCCTAAAGATTTGTTATCTTTTACAAACTGTCTCTCTCCCTGTACCACATTGATGTCTACAGCTGTCTGATTGTCTGCCGCTGTTGAGAAAATCTGGCTCTTCTTGGTGGGGATGGTTGTATTCCTCTCAATCAATCTGGTTGCAATGCCGCCCATTGTCTCGATAGACAGAGACAGCGGGGTAACATCCAGCAGAAGGATTTCGCCTGCACCTGCGTCTCCGGCTAATTTACCTCCCTGAATGGAAGCGCCTAAGGCAACACATTCGTCCGGATTCAAAGACTTGCTGGGTTCTTTGCCTGTCAGCTGTTTTACTTTGTCCTGTACTGCCGGAACACGTGTGGAACCGCCTACTAAAAGCACCTGTCCTAACTCGGAAGCTGTGATGCCTGCATCTTTCAGTGCATTCTGCACTGGCACTGCAGTTCTCTCCACCAAATCGTGTGTCAATTCATCAAATTTTGCCCTGCTCAGATTCATATCAAAATGTTTCGGGCCTTCTGCTGTTGCTGTGATAAACGGCAGGTTGATATTTGTGGTGGTTGCGGAGGACAGTTCTTTCTTCGCTTTCTCTGCCGCTTCTTTTAATCTCTGCAGAGCCATCTTATCGTTGGAAAGGTCCACACCCTCTGTCTTTTTGAACTCTGCCAGCATATAATCTGTAATCTTCTGGTCGAAATCATCTCCGCCCAGACGGTTGTCTCCGGAAGTGGACAGTACCTCAATAACGCCCTCACCGATTTCAATAATGGAAACGTCAAAGGTACCGCCTCCCAAATCGTAAACCATAATTTTCTGCTCTTTTTCATTGTCCAGTCCATAAGCAAGCGCTGCTGCCGTGGGCTCGTTGATAATACGTTTTACATCCAGACCTGCAATCTTGCCTGCATCCTTCGTTGCCTGACGCTGTGCATCATTGAAATATGCCGGTACTGTAATAACTGCATCTGTCACTTTTTCTCCCAGATAATTCTCTGCGTCTGCTTTTAATTTCTGAAGAATCATAGCAGAAATTTCCTGAGGGGAATAATTCTTATCGTCAATTCCTCTCTTGTGGTCGGTACCCATCTCTCTCTTAATAGAAGAAATTGTCTTTTCCGCATTGGTAACTGCCTGACGTTTTGCCGGCTCACCTACTAATCTCTCGCCTGTCTTTGTAAATGCAACGACAGAGGGTGTTGTTCTTGCGCCTTCTGTATTGGCGATAACGACTGGCTTACCACCTTCCATAACTGCCACACAGCTATTTGTTGTTCCTAAATCAATACCAATAATTTTGCTCATAATTGAGACCTCCTCATAAAATAAAACTATCTGCTGTCTACTCTACTACACAACGGCTGCCATGCTGTGCCTCACGACACTTTACTGTACAACGGCTACCATGCTGTGCCTTACGACACTTTCCCGATAAGTGTATCCTCTCTGCAGTTCCTGAGCTACAAATCCAGACTCGAATTCTTCGCTTTCCACCTGCATCACTGCATTGTGAAATTCCGGATTAAATTCTGTGCCCACCGCTTCAATCGGCCTTACCTCCAGATTTTCCAACTCTGTCATCAATTGCTTATATATCTTATCCATTCCCTGTACAAAGGCGTCTTCTTTTGCCTCTTCGGGAACGGCGGATAAACCTCTCTCAAAATTGTCTACCACTGGAAGAATTTTTTCAATGATACTCTTGGCACCCACTTCAAACATCTGGCCCTTTTCTTTTTCTGTTCTTTTACGGAAATTATCAAATTCCGCCATCTGTCTCTGCACCCGGTCCGTCAGCTCTGCAATCTTTTCTTCCTGTTTGCTCTTCTTTTCCTTTTTCTTGAAAAATCCTTTTTTCTCTTCCTGTCCTTCCGGACTTTCCTCCTCAGATTCTTCCTCTTCGGAATCTTCCTCACCGGATTCTTCTATTTCTCCTGAACAGGGCTCCTCTTCTTCTCCAGAGCACTCCTGATTCTCCGGTGCAGAAGTATCTTCACATCCTGCTGCCTCTTCCAAATGTTCTGCGCCGTGTTCTGTTTCCACGTTTTCTGTCTCCTGCTTTACATCCATCTCTTTATTTTCTGCCATGTCTATTCACCTTTCTATCCTTTTCCCGGCTTCCTGAATACAGTGTCAAGCTGTACTTTTAACGTTTTCAAATTATCTACCACATTTTCATAATCCATTCGTTTCGGTCCGATAATTCCGATGGTTCCCTGCATTCCCTCTCCCAGTTGATAGGTCGCAGTCACTACGCTGCAGTCTTTCATGTTCTGAATCGGGGATTCTGCCCCGATATAAACCTGAATCCCTGTCTCTTCTTCCGAAGCAAGCCTTTCATTTACCAAGCTGACCAATTGTTTCTTTTCCTCAAAGGTACTCAACAGTTCGCTTGCTTTCTGGGAATCGCTTAATTCCGGATATTTTAAGATATTCGTTGTTCCGCTGGTGTAAATTTCAAGTTCTTCATCTTCCTGTATGGCACCTGCCAGCGCATCCAGCACATCCCCTACAATATTGCTGTGAATTCCCGCCTGCTCTTTCAATCTTGCAATCGTTCCCAGATTAATCTGCTCCACAGACAATCCGTTCAGGCTGGTGTTCAGAAGTATATTCAACTTCAGCAATGTTTCATTATCTAAGGCTTCCCCCGTAGAAATCATCTTATTCTTTACAATGTTGCCTTCCATCACAATGACGGCGAGAAGCTGTTCTTCATCTACCTGAGACAACTGCAGAAATTTTACTTTATTATGATGATAAGACGGAGCTGTTATCATTGCCGTATAATTCGTATTCGCGGCAAGAACTTTTGCCATCTGCTGCAATACTTGTTCCATCCGCTCTGTATGTTCAATCATGAACTCTTTCATCTCAGTGACTTCCTGCTCTTTTTCCTTCATCAGATTATCTACATAAAAGCGATATCCTTTATCGGAAGGTATTCTTCCTGCGGAAGTGTGAGGCTGCAGAATATATCCAAGCTCTTCCAAATCTGACATCTCATTGCGGATAGTGGCGGAACTCAGATTCAAATCTGAATATTTGGAAATCGTTCTGGAACCCACTGGTTCGCCAGTATCCAGATAATTGCGGATGATTGCATTTAAAATTTTTGTTTTTCTCTCATCCAGTTCCTGCATTCCAACCCTCCTGTATTACATTTTGTAATCCCTCTGTTAGCACTCGGCTTGTAAGAGTGCTAACATCTATGTACCTAAGATAGCACTAACATTTTTTCTTGTCAATAGCATTTTCAGATTTTATAATTTCTTTAGATTTTAGCATACCAGTTCAGCCATACCTGAAAAATAGAACCGGAGCATGCTTGCATGTTGTAGGTTCTATTTTGATAGGTATGGGCGGAGCGCCTCTCTATGAGCAAAGTTAGC
>JAAWLS010000176.1 GCA_022798035.1 Lachnospiraceae bacterium
GTGTAGTGGGCTACATTGACTAAATTCAGCATGAAATCTGGTGTGAAGTGGGGCGGCAGATTGCGGGAATGAATTTTAAGACACGCTCTAGCCCCATAATAAAAAGTTTCTTAAGTACTCTGGTATATTCTGAACATTTAGCAGCCATCCTATAATTATAATAACTGCACCCGCTGAACAAAAAATATTTATGTAACATATCCGAAGCCCTTGCGTCTTTTCACTGCGGCCGCCTGTATTAATCAGGAGAATGAATTTAATCAGCATATATATTACGTTGAGTAATACGGCGGCCAAAATATCAACAATTAATAATAACCGAAAAATACTTCCTTCATTAATGTTCTGTAATACAGAAGAGGAAAAAGTAATCCCTCCCACAAAAGCTAACACTATCGCAGCAAAAATGCCCAAAATGGAAATATACTCTTTTTCAATCCCTTTTACTTCCTGATTTAAATTGTTTTTCGCTTCCTCTATGCTTTGTGCAAAAATATTATTGGCATTCTCTATTTGATGCAGCGCCAATTGAAAATGATCATATATTCTGATTGTCATTTCCCTGCACTCCGGGGAAACTGAATTATTTTCATCTAAAACATACAGTAATAGCATTTCTACATTAGAGGCAAAAGTTGAACGTTTACTCATGTCTAATGAAAAAATATAATTGCTAATCTCAGAGTACAATACTCTGTCTATCTTCTCTTTGGATTCCAAATAATCTTTAATATTTTTTACCGTAATTTCTGGTTTATACAGATTACCTTCCAGACACAAAGCCTTACAGACAGCATTTATACTGCGTTTATTATAGATAAATTTTCTGGAATTTTCCAACGACGCATATTCGCTGCTGCCGGATTCTGTGTTATCATCTCTTTTTAATAATAAATCAACTTTATTCATTAAAATATTTCCTTATTGCATCAACTGTTATCTCATTATTTTGATTACGGACATAAGCATCTTTCCACGGCGCCTGATTATGGGTTAGATTTACCAAGTCTGTCGCTGTATAGTCTGAAAATCTATTCACTACTTCGTCTATCAGCCTGCGATCTTTTCTGGCAATCAGATGATCGGTATATTTTTTTCTCTCCGTTTCCCAGGGAGTCTCTTCATTGAACTCTAAATATGAAGCAATTGTGGGGATATCTCCGCCGCCATATTGCTTGTATTCACGGTAGGCTTCCGGAACTACCGGGCCGAAATCCCATGCTTCTATCTTTTCACCAAAACACGGCTCTTTCCTCTCTGAATTAATCAGAAAATAAGCCTGAATAAAATACAAAATCTTCTGTAATTTTAAATTAGAAATGCCGTAATCCTGTTCATTACTATAATTTATCACATATCTGCAAATATCTAATACAGGGTACATTTTGCCACCTCTTTCTAACGTATCTGTCTTTCTCTTATGCTAACACAAGATTCTTCACAAGTCAATAATTTTCTCGAATGTTTGTTCTTTTTTGCTGCGCTTTAGGAACATATATTCGAAAAATACTTGACTTTTGTACTGAAAAAGACTATAATTCCAAGAAATAAAACAATTCGGCAGAGGTGTGCTTTATGGAAATAAAATTTTATGACCAGGTAGAAGATAATCTTTTAAAATTTGCAGTCATTGTCTCCCGCTCCAATGGAAAATGGGTCTTCTGCAAACACAAAGAACGTACAACTTATGAATGTCCCGGCGGACACAGAGAAGAACAGGAAACTATCCTGCAGGCAGCCCACCGGGAATTACAGGAAGAAACCGGCGCAATTTCTTATACCTTAAAACCAATATGCCCATATTCCGTTACCGACAGCATCACGGAGATCACCTCTTACGGAATGCTCTATTATGCTGATATCCACAGCTTCGAACCCGAACTGCACAGTGAAATAGAAAAGATCCTGCTGCTAAAGGATCTGCCCAAAGCACGCCAGTGGACTTACCCAGAGATTCAACCGCTGCTGCTGGAGCGTGTTTCCGGGGCAGTGACACTTACGTTATAGAATTCATAAATGATAACGCCGCTGCTGACCTGTATTCCCATGAAAACAGGTATCGTCAAACAGAACCAGGCGATATCGCAATTTGCGCAGAAACGGAGAGATATAATGGATATAAAAATTCCCGTAGGACGTTCTGATTTCACAGACATCCGCCAAAACGGCTACTACTTTGCAGATAAAAGCGGTTTCATTGAAGAATTATTAAAGACAGACGCCACTCAGGTAACTTTGATTACCCGCCCGCGCAGATTTGGAAAAACACTTGCAATGAGCATGCTTGCAGAGTTTTTTGATGTACAAAAAGACAGCCGTCAATTATTTTCAGGCCTCTCAATTGCAGACAATACAGCGCTTTGCAAAAACTGGATGAACCAGTATCCTACCCTGTTTCTGTCATTCCGGGATGTAGACGGACTTAACTTTTCCAGCGCCTATGCACAGCTTGTATCGGTTCTGGCTGAACTTTACAAAAAACATCTGTACCTGACAGAGAGCGGCAAAATGAATCAATTTGATCAAGACCTCTTCTTTCAAACAGCCGCGGAACAGCCGAATTTGAAAGTCCTCAAAAACAGCCTTTTAAAATTGACTCAGCTGATGGAAACTTATTACGGCAAACCCGTAATCCTTTTGATTGACGAATACGACGTACCCCTTGCAAAAGCAAGCGAAAAAAACTATTATCCTGAAATGCTGGACGTAATCAAGGGAATTATGAAAGCGATCAAAGATAACAGTTCCCTGAAATTTGCAGTTATCACCGGCTGTCTGAGAATTGCTAAAGAAAGTATTTTTACCGGAACCAATAATTTTGTCTCTGATACTATTTCCGACACTCGTTTCAATGAATATTTCGGTTTCACTCACCAGGATGTAAATAAACTGCTGGAATGCACCGGACTGACCGCTTACAAGGCGCAGATTAAAGAATGGTATAACGGCTACCGTTTTGGTAATTTTGAAATTTACTGCCCCTGGGATGTGATGAATTACGTAAATGCACTGCTCTTAGACCCGTCTTCTATACCGAAGAATTATTGGGAAAATACCAGCGACAACGGAATCATACGCAGCTTTTTAAACAGAACGGATTTTGACGTCAATGATAAATTTGAAACTCTGCTTGCAGGCGGATCTATTGTTGAGGAAATTGAAGAAAATCTCACTTATGATGTTCTGGAATCCTCTGAGAAAAATCTTTGGACTCTTCTGTATCTGTCAGGTTATCTGACGAAAGCAGCATCTAAAGAGATTTCCATCCAGCCGCTGCCGCCGGAACATTTTGCTCTGAGAATCCCAAACGCAGAAGTTATGGGAATTTTCAAAAAAAGCATCAAATCATGGTTTACAGAATATTCTGCCAAACAGGACAGACGAAAACTATTTACCGCTCTATGGAATGGGGAGCACTCAGAACTTACATCTCTGATTTCAGATTTGCTATTTGATACCATCAGTTATCATGATTACAAAGAAAGCTTTTACCACGCTTTTCTCACCGGACTGTTTTCAAATGCAGGTTTCCGGGTAGAATCAAATTATGAAAACGGACTGGGAAGATCTGATCTCGTTATAAAAGACAGAAAAAACCGAAGGGCCGCTGTGTTAGAGGCAAAATGGGCCAATTCTGAAGAAAAATTAGAATCCGAATGTCAAAAAGCCCTGAAACAAATCGAAGAAAAGCAATATGCACAAAAAATAGAACATGACGGATTCCGGAATGTGCAGCGCTACGGTATCGCATTTTTTCATAAAAAATGCCTTATAAAAAAAGGTTGAATATATCTGCAAACATGCTCTAAAAATTACACTTGCGCCCTGCACCTTAGAAACTGTTTAAAATAGAGTGGAAAATCTGACTTTTCCACTCTGCATATCTGAAATATTTCCATCTATCATCCGTAAACCCTTGTACACGCATGCGTTTGCCAAAAATGACAAAGCATCTCTATACTCCGGAGTAAGCGGAATATCCTGCATCAATGGGGAGCACAATGCCGGTGATTGCACTGGCTGCCTTGTCATCGCAGAGAAAAAATACACCGCCCAAAAGCTCTTCTCCTTCCACAAAACGCCCCATAGGGGTGCCTGCCAGAATCTTATTGGAACGGGGCGTGGGCGTGCCGTCTTCTTGAAACAGCAGCGAGCGGTTCTGATTAGAAACCAAAAATCCCGGCGCAATGGCATTGCAGCGGATGCCTGTTCCGGCAAAGTGGGTGGCCAGCCACTGGGTAAAATTAGACACTGCCGCCTTTGCCCCGGAGTAAGCCGGAATCTTTGTAAGCGGAATATACGCATTCATGGAAGAAACATTCAGAATACAGCCGGATTCTCTTTCCGCCATCTCTTTTGCAAACACCTGGGTGGGCAGCAGAGTCCCCTGGAAATTCAGTTTAAAGACAAAATCCACACCGCTGGGATCAAGGTCAAAAAAGGTTTTCTGTCCCTCCTTTTTTTCGTGATGGTACTCATTGTCCGTGGTGGCGCGGGGATTGTTGCCGCCGGCTCCGTTGATTAAGATGTCACAGGGGCCTAAATCTGTCAGAACCTTCTGATGGACAGATTCTAATTCTTCCGAATCCAGGACGTTGGCTTTGTAGCCTTTGCAGATATGGCCTTCCGCTTCTGCTTCTTCGGCTAATTTTTTGACTGCCTCTTCGTTTAAGTCCAGGGCGGCCACTTTGGCTCCCGCCTGGGCAAAGGCTTTTGCCATGGTGCCGCAGAGTATGCCGCCGGCTCCGGTTACTACGACAACTTTATTGGTGAAATCTATTTTTAATGGTAATTCTAACATGGTGTTTTCCTTTCTGTATACTATAAATTTTTACTATGCTGCAAGGGGATTTTTTATGCTGTGGAAACGGACGGAAGGGTCGGCCCGGCTCTGCCTGTGTATTGCACAGGGTTCACGCTCTGTATGCTAATGTACGTCTTTTTGGGGCGGCCCGGCTCTGCCTGTGTACTGCACATACTGCACGTACTGCACAAACTCCGCGTTGGTGAAATGTCAGTTTTTGGTCTGGGTATTCGGGAGCAAACCGTGTGGCAAATATAAAAACTTTGCATTGAAAAATGCCAGTTTAAGTCTGTTATTCCAGGATCTGATTGTGCACAGAATATAATACTTTGCATTGAAAAAATGCCAGCCTAAGTCAGTTATTCCGGAATCTGGCCGTGTGCCAAATATAAAGGCTCCGCACGAATGAAGCACTGCCACGAACGTTCTCTATTCGATACACAGGAACTGGCGGATTGCCCTTTGGCTAAGCAAACGATTCATGGGCGTCCTTAGTGGAGGCGAAATCCA
>JAAWLS010000177.1 GCA_022798035.1 Lachnospiraceae bacterium
GTATTCCGGCACTCTGGAAAACCTGGGCACGCCAAAAATCTGCCGTGAGGACCGTATTTTACCACCATGTTCCGGCCGCACAAATCACAGATTACATCGGTGACTTCGTCCTCAATCTTTATTTTCTCCAAATCTTTTTCCGCCGCCTGAACTGCTTCCTCTAAATCAGGATAAAAATTGCTGACCACCGCTTTCCAATCAATTGAGCCCTCCGCCACTTTGTCCAGCAGAGATTCCATATTAGCCGTAAACCGTTCGTCCACAATGGTTGGAAAAGCCTCCAGCATAATGGAATTCACCACTTCTCCCAATTCTGTGATATACAGGTTCTTATTCTCTTTCACCACATACCGTCTTCCCAAAAGGGTAGTAATCGTGGGGGCATAGGTACTGGGCCTTCCAATTCCCTGTTCTTCCAGGGCTTTTACCAGAGAAGCCTCCGTGAAATGTGCCGGCGGCTGGGTAAAATGCTGTTTTTCTTCCAGTTCTTTTAATTCCAGCTTCGTGTCTTTGTCCACAGCTTTCAAAAACACATTGTTTTCATTTTTTTCGTCGTCCTCTCCGGCGTAGACAGACAGAAAACCTTCAAAAGCAATTTTGGAAGCAGATACATGGAACCGGTAATCACCGGCTCCTATTTTAATAGAAGTAGTCTCATAGACGGCATTGCTCATGCGGCTGGCTGTAAAGCGGTTCCAAATCAGCCGATACAGACGAAACTGGTCTCTGCTTAAGGACTCTTTTATCATAGCCGGCGTTCTGGTAATATCGGAAGGCCGGATTGCTTCATGGGCATCCTGAATTTTGCTGTTTCCTTTTCTCGCCTGTCCTGACTTTGACACATATTTTTCTCCATATGCGTTCTGAATATAGTCTCTTGCCGCTGCGTCTGCCTCTTCTGAAACACGCGTGGAATCCGTTCTTAAATAAGTAATGACACCGACCGTCCCCTGCCCTTTGATGTCCACACCTTCATATAACTGCTGAGCCAGACGCATAGTTTTCTGTGTGGAAAAATTCAAAACCTTTGCCGCCTCCTGCTGCAGTGTGCTGGTGGTAAAAGGCAGAGGCGCTTTTTTTACCCGTTCTCCCTTTTTTACGTCCAGCACATGATAGGATTCTTTTTTTAATTTTTCCAGAACACGGTCCATCTCTTCCCTGGAATTTATCGTCAGCTTTCCATCTGCATCACCATAAAATTTGGCAGTCAGATGTTTCTTTTCCCCGGGAATAGCAAACTCCGCCTCAAGGCTCCAGTATTCCTCCGGGATAAATGCATTAATTTCCTCTTCTCTGTCACAGATAATGCGCAGGGCCACAGACTGTACCCGTCCGGCACTCAGTCCCCGCTTCACCTTAGCCCACAGCAGCGGACTGATGCGGTAGCCAACCATACGGTCCAGTATACGTCTTGCCTGCTGGGCATCCACCAGATTCATATCAATCTCTCTGGCCTGTTTTAATGAAGTTTTCACTGCGTTTTTCGTAATCTCGTTAAAACTGATGCGGTATATATGTTTGTCTTCCAGCTTCAAAGCTTTAGACAAATGCCAGGAAATTGCCTCTCCTTCCCGGTCAGGGTCCGTTGCCAGATATACTTTTTCTGCTTTCTTTACCTCTTTCCGAAGGTTGGCAAGAATGTCTCCTTTTCCACGAATGGTAATATATTTCGGCTCATAATCATGTTCCACATCAATTCCGAGCTGACTCTTCGGCAAATCTCTCACATGTCCGTTAGAGGCCGCCACTTCGTAATTCTTTCCCAAAAATTTTTTAATTGTTTTCACCTTTGCCGGTGATTCCACGATTACCAAATATTTTGCCATGTGCCTGCTCCTTCTAAAGCTATCCCTTACTCTGTCAATCTATCTCCTGTCAAGCCTGAGTCCGGTTCCCGTCTGCCGTAGTAATTCTTATATAATTCCAGTATACAGCCTTTCTCCCGCAGAGATTCCAGATTTTTCATAAGTTCCCGCAGGGAAAGCCCGGTCTCAGCC
This sequence comes from Lachnospiraceae bacterium, assembly GCA_022798035.1. Taxonomy (GTDB): domain Bacteria; phylum Bacillota; class Clostridia; order Lachnospirales; family Lachnospiraceae; genus Petralouisia. The sequence goes on from JAAWLS010000177.1 coordinate 1,998, forward strand.
ATCAGTTCATCCAGATTTTTTGCACTTAAATCCAGACAACTATACACCAACCTTTCTGATTTTTCAAGTAATAATTTTTTCTTTTTGACAGAAAATTCTGCAAAACCTGCGAAAAGATTCATTTCTTTCTGAAAATCTTCTATTGACAGAAAAATCCCCGCTCCCTGGCTAATCAGGCGGTTTGTCCCCTGGCTCATTGTGTCTCCGACTCTTCCTGGCACCGCATAAATTTCTTTCCCTTGTTCCAAAGCAAAATCCGCTGTAATCAAGGAACCGCTTTTCTCCTTTGCCTCTACCACAATTACTACATCTGACAAACCGCTGATGATTCTGTTCCTTTGAGGAAAAAACATGGCTAGAGGCTGTGTGTGCGGCGGATATTCTGACAAAACGCCGCCCTGTTCTGTCAAAGATTCATATAGCTCTCTGTGACTGGCCGGGTAACAGACATCTACGCCGCAGCCCAAAACACCATAGGTATCTCCGCCTGCCTGCAGCGCTCCCCTGTGACTGGCCCCGTCAATTCCCGCGGCCATCCCGCTGATAAGGGATATGCCTTGTCCAGCTAAATGAAATCCTATGGATTCCGCCATACTTTTTCCATAAAAAGAACAATTTCTGGCTCCCACCACCGCAGCGGCTTTTCTCTCTTCTTCTGGGAGTTTCCCCCTGTAGTACAGCCCATACGGGGGATTATAAATCTGTCTCAGCCGCCTGGGATATTCTGCATCCTGCCAAAGAACCAGCTGAATCCCCTCATGCAAACAGTACCTATATTGTTCTTCCAGCTGCGCCTCTGAAACCCCCTGACATTTCACAAGACCTGCTCTTTCCCGCTCTGTCAGCCATAAAAGAGAGGCTGTCTGCCCTGCCTCCATCCGATAAATCTCTTCTGCGCATGAGACGATGGTTCTCAGATGAATTTTCTTCCTTCTGGGAACAGAAGAAATACCGGCAAACCAATATTCATATTTATTGTGACAATTCACCCATGTGCTCATCCCACATCCCAAACCTTTCTGTCCACACTGCGGTACATCAGGCTCTCCATGACATGGACAGCGCAAATGCGCTCCGATGCTTCCATATCCGCTATCGTCCGGGCCACCCGAAGAGTCCTGTAATACCCACGGGCACTCATCTCCAGCCGCTCGAAAGCATCCTGAAGCATTTTCTCTGCTTCTCTCTCCATGGGGCAGTACTCCTCCATGCCGGACACCGGAATCCGGCTGTTGTACAAAACAGAGCTGCCGGCAAACCGCTTCCTCTGCAGCTCTTGTACCTGCCGGACGCGTTCCCGGATTGTCTCTGATGATTCCTCCGGTCCCTTTTGAAACATTTCAGAAATAGACTGCCTCTTTACTTCCACCGTAATGTCTATGCGGTCTAAGAGAGGCCTGCTGAGCTTGTCCAGATGACGTGCAATGGTGCGGGCCGAACAGCTGCATTTATTCCTGTCGGGATAATAGCCGCAGCTGCAGGGATTCATAGCGCCCACCAGCATCACATCTGCAGGGTAGAGATACGTTCCGCTGTTTCTCACCAGACGAATTGATTTTTCTTCCAAAGGCTGGCGCAGAACTTCCAGAACTTCTTTGCGAAATTCCGTCAGTTCGTCCAAAAACAGGACTCCTTTATGGGCAAGACTGATTTCACCAGGCTTGGGAACTGCGCCTCCTCCGGCAAGTCCGGCGACACTGACTGTGTGGTGGGGATTTCGAAAAGGCCTCTCCCAAAAATTCTGTTCACGCTGAGCAAAAATTCCGCTGACACTATATATTTTCGCCAGTTCCAGGGCTTCTTCCTCCGTAAGAGGCGGCAGAATCGTCGCCACTGCCTTTGCCGCCAATGTCTTTCCTGCGCCGGGAGGTCCCAGCATCAACATGTGGTGTCTGCCGGCCGCTGCAATTTCACAGGCCCGTTTCAGGACTCTCTGCCCATGAATCCTGTTAAAATCATGCTCCGTATCCTGCTGAGCTGTCTTTTCAGAACTGCATTTCCATTCTCCGGAAAATTTCTGAGGATTTTGATGAAATTCTTCCACTAACGCAAGAACCTGAAGCAGATTATCCGCCGGCAGAATCGTCATTTCTTTCACAATCCTGGCCTCTCCCACATTTTCCCTGGGAACGCAGACCGTATATTTTCCAGCCTCCCGGGCTGCCAGAACCATAGGCAGAATTCCGGCTGTGGGCCGAATCTCTCCATTTAAACTGATTTCTCCGGCAAACAAAATCCCATCCAGATACTTCTGGGGAATTTTTCCATGGGCAGATAAAAATGCCAGAGCAATCGGCAGGTCAAATCCTGTTCCCGTCTTCCGGATATCTGCCGGATAAAGGTTTACCGTAACTTTTTTCGGCGGCAGCCGGATGCTGCTGTTGCGTACTGCCGCTTTCACTCGTTCTTTTGCTTCTTTTACTTCTGAGGACAGCACGCCTACCATCTCAAATCCAGGCATTCCGTCGCACACATCTGCTTCCACCTGTATCAGAACACTTCTTATTCCGCACACGATGGCCGTTGATACAATACTATACAAAGATACCTCCCTTTGCGCCGTTGGGAAATCCGGGCAGATACGCCCTTAGAAAAAAGATAGTTGTATCATACCATGTTTTCTGCTGTTTGGAAAGCAAAACTTATTCGAAACATTCCTTTAATTTTTCCAGGGCCCGCTTTTCAATCCGGCTTACATAGGAACGGGAAATCCCCAATTTATCTGCAATTTCCCGCTGTGTCACCGGTTTGCGGTTGTACAATCCATAACGCCATTCTATAATTTCTCTCTCCCGCCTGTTCAAAACTTTCGGAATCACCTCATAGACTTTTCTGGTATTTCCTTTCAGCTCAATCATCTCAAAAATATCACGGTCCGTACTTTCCACCACGTCCATCAGGTTAATTTGATTGCCTTCCTTGTCTGTCCCGATTGGCTCATACAAAGATACCTCTCTGGACGTTTTCTTTTTCCCCCGAAAATACATGAGCAGCTCATTGTCAATACAGCGCGCAGCGTAAGTGCCAAGCCTGCTTCCTCTCTCATAATTAAAGGTGGCAATTGCTTTGATTAGCCCAATCGTTCCGATGGAAATCAAATCTTCCATATCCTCTTCCCCATTCTGGTATTTTTTGGAAATATGCGCTACCAGTCTCAGATTTCGTTCAATCAGGGTATTCTTAGCTTCAAGGCTGCCCTCTTTCATTTTTTCCAGATAATATTTTTCCTCCTCGGAATTCAGCGGCATTAAAAATGTTTTCAAAAAAAGCACCTCTAAGCTGATTTATTACATTCTATGAA
>JAAWLS010000178.1 GCA_022798035.1 Lachnospiraceae bacterium
CCCGTCGCAGGCGGAGAATCCTGCAAAACAGGATTCTTTTTTATTTATGGAATCCAGGCGTCAAAAGAGTGGGCCGCAGAGAAGGCGCTTTTGGCGCCTGGATTTTTATAGAAGAATTTTGCTGTGCTAAAGTGTGAAGTATGCGCTGTGTTTTAAACAGATGAAAAATTTCTTTCGATATGAGTAAGGTTGTGTTATAATATACACTGAAAATACACACCAAGGAAGAGCCGTAATTACATGAAAGAAGGCCTCAACAAAGTTGGGCGAACCTTAAGGACGGCGGGAAGAGTCCTGAGTGTGAAACATACCGTACTGCAGAGCGATTATGCAGATATGCATCAGAAAGAATTAGGAGAGAACTTGAGGACAATGACGAATAGAAATATTGCATATGTGAGTATATCAGAGTGGAATAGAAAGGTTATGCGCTGGATTTGGATTTGCATTGGTCTTGTCATATTTATAGAAATGCTTCTGTTTATTTTTTATCAGCCAGTGCCGGAATGCAGTAAAAGCCAGTACTGGGAGACTTTTGTTTTAAGGCCCAGCGTTGCGATTGTGCTGGAGGCACTTTTTATGGAAGTGGTTTTTCGGCTGTTTGGCAATCTGCTGGGAGAACATGTGGTGACGGTTGTGTTTCTGCTGATGCAGTTCCTGCTTTTGGGAACAGTTGTGGCAGTCCACAGTTCTGTGCCCTATATGTGTATGATATTGACATACCCAGTTATCTTTGCCAATGTTTATCGGGAAAAGATATTTCGGTATATTGCTTTGGTAATGTGTGTTATGGTATATGCGGCCATTACTTACGAGGTTATTCCCTCTACAGAATTTAAGCCGGACAACAGCAGGGAAGTGTACCTGGTAATTTTTATCGGATTTACCATTGTGGCCTTTTCTTTCAGTAAAGTGCTCACTTCTGTGGTGGTGAATTTTGAAAAAGAAAATCAGAAAATCAGTGAGGAAAAAGAAAAAATACTGGAGATTTCCCAGAGAGATTCCATGACTGGGTTATATAATCACAAATTATTCTACGAGAAGCTGGATGAAGAACTTCAGAGATGTGATACAGAGCACCATTTGTCGCTGGTGATTATTGATATTGATAATTTCAAGAGTATCAATGATACTTTTGGACATGCCACAGGGGATAATGTGATTTTAAAAATTGTGTCAATTATTCGGGAAAATATGGAAGAATCAGATATTGCAGCTCGATATGGCGGCGAGGAATTTGGATTGATTCTGGTTGGAAAAGGGGAAATGGAAGCTTTTAACATTGCAGAACGTATACGGCGGAGCGTGGAAGAAGCCACGGTGGAAGGTGTGGAGCGAAAAGTCACCATATCGCTGGGTATGATGGAGGTGCGTCCAAAAGATAAGAACGGCATACTGCTGTTTAAGGAAGTGGATGCTGCATTGTACGAGGCCAAGCAGACAGGAAAGAACAAAACAGTCTGCCGTGGGTGGAAAAAGGGAAAAGACAATGCGTACAGTTACCGCAATTTCAGCAGTTAGCCTGCAGGTGGACATCCGGGAGATTTATTCCCGGATGTGTTCTAATCCCTGGTCGATAATGGTGAGTACGTGGGAATCTAGCAGAGAGTAATAGATGGTTTTGCCATCTCTGCGGTTTTTTACCAGCCGGTTCTGCTTTAAAATACTAAGCTGATGAGATATGGCGCTCTGTGACATGCCAAGCTCTTCGGCAATATCATAAACACATTTCTCTTTGTCTACCAGGGCATACATAATCTGAAGCCGGGTAGGGGTTCCAAATATTTTAAATAATTCCGCTAATTCTTCAAATTCGTTTTGATTCATGAAAATTCCTTCTTTTTGTTTCTTACCATTTTATGAAATGCCGGACGGCAGTTAAGGGTACCAAAAGATATACATAAAATACCATAGAAGAGAAAGGCTGTCAAAAGGATTTTGCAGTAGAAGAGCAGTCTTTTCTGAAATCAGATATGGAGTGTAATGTGGAGGTGACGTTACAGGATGGACTTGAACATTGCAATAAAACAAACACAGAAACTGGTATTAACTCCTCAGATGGAACAATCTCTGGCTGTTTTGCAGATGGGACTTCAGGAGTTAGAACAGCAGATTGAAGAGGAAGTGTTGTCAAATCCTATGCTGACTTACGAGGAGACGGAGGACAGAGAGGAGCCAGAGCGGGACTCAGAGGAGGATGAATCGGAAGAAGGACAGATATCAATATATGAGCGGCAGAGCTGTAAGGCGGCAAATACAGGGCAGTTCCGGGAAGATTACCAGTCTTATCTCAATTCACTGGTGGATGAAAAAAGCTGCGGAACCAGCCTGAAAGAATATCTGCGGATGCAGCTTTATACCAAGCAGATAAGTTTCAGAAGGCAGAAAATAGAAGAATATTTGATTGAGTGCATGGAAGAGTCAGGATATTTGAAGATGACAAATCAGGAAATTTCCCGAATCCTTGGGCTGAGCCAGCATGAGACGGAGAGAGAGATTCGATTTCTGCAGAATTTAGAACCGCGGGGCGTATTTGCCAGGAACATTCAGGAGTGCCTGCTTTTGCAGATAGAATCCATGGAAGGGGAAACAGAGGAACTGCGCCGGCTGGTGAATCACTATATGGAAGAGATTCTGCACAACAAAATCCCAAAAATCTGTAAAGAAACAGGCTGGAGCAGGAAAAAAGTGCTGTCTCTGACGGCCAGGATAAAAGAATTGGAACCAGTGCCTGGCAGAGGTTATGGAAATGGAGAGGCAGGGGAGTTTATTTATCCAGATTTTACTGTGCGCAGAACAGATGAGGGGTACAGAGTGATTTTGAACAGAGAGAGAATGAAAATTCCTCAAATCAATACAGAGTATCTTCCGCTTTTGGACAGAGAGAAGTCAGGAGAAAATTATGAATATCTGCAGGAGCAATATCAAAATGCCAGAATGCTGCTGAAAAATATCAGCCGCAGAGAGGAAACGCTGTGCCGGGTGGCAGAGGCTATTGTACAGCGGCAGAGGGAATTTTTTGAAAAAGGGAAAATGTATTTGAGCTCTATGAATCTTGCAGATATTGCCCTGGACATTGATATGCATGAATCTACGGTAAGCCGCGCCCTGAAAGATAAGTATCTGGAGTGCCGTTGGGGAATCTTCGAGCTGAAGTACTTTTTTTCCAACAAAGGAACAGAAAAAAACGCCCGTTCCTGTATTGAAAAAATTGTGCAAAAGGAGGATAAGACGAAACCTCTCAGTGATGCGCAGATTGTGAAGGAACTGGAGAAAATGGGAGTTGACATTTCCAGACGGACCGTGGTCAAATACCGGGAACAGCTTCAGATACCGAATGCGCTTCAACGGAAAAAGTACTGCTGATGCAGGCAGGGACTGCAGAGGCAATCAGAAAAGGCAGGAAGAAATGTATGAAAGAGGACAGAAAAGAGATTATTGTCAAAATCCACAGTGAAAAGGGGCTTCATGTAAGGATTGCGGCAATGTTGGTGCAGAAGGCAGACAGGCTTCGGAGAAAGTACCATGCGAATTTTTACATAAGACGGGAGGGGTTTCATGATGTTCCTCTGACCAGCCTTTTGCTGGTTACTGCTATGAAAATAAAAAGAGATGAAGAGATTGTGCTGATTACCCAGGGAGAGAATGTGGAGGAAGCCTCTGGGGAAATGAAAAAGTTTCTGGAAAGCGATTTTAGGGAAACTGATTTGAACATGAATCAGGCGGAAATTAACCAGGTGGACACGCTTTTGCAGGAACATGCGATTACTGTGGAAAATATATACAATAATATTGCAAGCGGCCTGATTGTCACAGACAAGCAGGACACCATTGTCATTTATAACCGGGAGGCGGAGAAATTATTAAAGGTACCGGAGGGGGAAGTGCTGGGGCGCAGAATGACAGAGGTGTTCGGCGACAGCAGAATGACCCAGGCTATGGGGCAGGAAGATGCAGTTATGGGCTATACGCAGACAATCGGAACCTCTACCATGGTGGGGAATACCACGCCTATTTTGGAAAACGGAGAGAGAAAGGGAACCATCACCACCTTGGAGGATGTGTCGCAGCTGGTGCAGATTAGCTGGGAGTTTGAGGAAGTAAAGGAGCTGAAGGAAAAATACTATCAGATTTTGGAGGCAGTGCAGGACGGAATCTGTGTATTTGACCAGAAAGGAATTGTCACATACGTCAACGGAGCTTATGCAAATATTACAGGGGAGAATGTGCAGGAAGGAATGGACCTTCTGACTTTGGAGGAAAAGGACAGCGAGGCCAGCGTGTTGGAAAAAGGCCAGAAAATTATGGACGTCATCTGCCGAAAAAAGAATGGAAAGAGCGTGGTTTTGAATGTGGTGCCCACCATTGTGAATCAGCAGATTGTGGGAGGCATCTCTGTGGTAAAAAGTCTGGGAGAAGTTCAGGAATTGATGGAGCGGATTCAGCATTTGTCAGCCAAGACAGAGTATTTGGAAGAGGAATTGAGCAGACGCAACAAATTGAACCCGGCTTTCAACCGAATTGTGGGAATCAGCAACAAGCTCTATGACGCCATGAAACTGGCGGCTAAGACGGCAGACAACAATTTTAATGTGCTGATACGGGGTGAGAGCGGCACGGGGAAGGAACTGATTGCAGAAGCCATCCATTACTCCAGTGCACGGGCCAGCCACGATTTTATCCGGGTCAACTGTGCGGCCATACCAGAGAATCTGCTGGAGAGCGAGATGTTCGGCCATGTAAAAGGTGCCTACACAGGAGCCATCAAGACGAAAGTAGGTAAGTTTGAGCTAGCCCACAAAGGCACTATTTTTTTGGATGAAATCGGGGAGCTGGACAAATCCATGCAGGCCAAAATGCTGCGGGTTATTCAGAAAAAAGAATTTCAGCGGGTGGGAGACGACAGAACGATACGGGTGGATGCCAGAATTATTGCCGCCACAAACCGGAATCTGGAAGAACTGGTGGAAAAGGGAGAGTTCCGGGAGGATTTGTATTACCGTCTGAATGTAATTCCCATCTGGCTGCCGCCGCTGCGGGAACGCCAGGAAGATATTCCTGTGCTGGCGGAGCATTTTTTGAATAAAATTGCAGGGGAATTGAATTGTGAGCCAAAATATTTGTCTCTGGACGCGATGGAAGCGATTCTCAGCTATTCCTGGCCGGGAAATATCCGGGAACTGGAAAACGTGATGGAGCGAGTGAATATTCTTGCAGACGGAAATCAAATTACCAGAAAAGATTTGCCCCACTATATCAGTGAGAACTATATCAGTGAGAACTATATCAATGAGAA
>JAAWLS010000179.1 GCA_022798035.1 Lachnospiraceae bacterium
GATATTTTTTATTCTCTGGAGGACGCCTGGCAGAGAAATTTCGGTTATGGAAAAATATATGATGAAGCGGCTCCGATTATGAATATGATAATTGATTGCGAGCCCATTTATTTTCAGTATGATAACAGACGGTGGATGATTGAGCTTTGGAAAGGCCAGTACGGTATCACCACAGGAGCAGAAGTGGGAATTTATGTGGATAATAAGCCAAATCCCAGAGAGAAACCGGAAGATGTGTTCTATGAGTGCGTGTCAGAAGAAGAACAGCTTCCCATTTGTATGACTTTATACAAAAACGGAAAAGCTCTGTTTCAAAGAGAAAAGAATCACTGGTGGCTGACTGGCTTCCGGCTGGGAGAATTTTCCTATCCGAGAGAGCTGATGCTGGAAGTGTCCCTCGTTTTTGAGCGTCACGATATGCTGGAGGCCTTTTTGAAAGGCTGTTATGAGGCTGGATATCGGCCTGAGGATATGCACGTGCGGTGCAACCGTGTTTCATTTTCCTTCTACCATCCCAAGAATTATCAGCCCTGCAGGTATGGAAAAATATTTCGGAAATGGATTCAATGGCAGAATCGCCTGAACTGCAGAATTTATCGGAAGGTGACAAGAGCATTTTCCCGAACTATTGACAAACTGGATTATCTTATGCTGGCATATCCAAGGATTTTTTGTCTGCTGATTCAAACGGGGAGATTTGTTCAAGGGAAAAAGAGAAAATGAGGCGTACAGAAAAAAGGCTGAACCAGGCATACCAGGAAGCGCTGTGCATTCCCATTCACAGGGGAAGCCGGATTGTGCTGATGAGCGACTGCCATCGTGGAATCGGAAATTGGGGAGACAATTTTCAGGACAATCAAAACCTGTTTTTTGCGGCTCTGCAGTATTACAACAAAAGAAAATTTATTTACATTGAGCTGGGAGACGGAGATGAACTGTGGGAAAACCGCAATTTGGGAGAGATTGTGCGGATACACAGCAATCAGTTCTGGATGATGGGAGAGTTTTACCGTGATAATCGTTTCTACATGCTGTACGGCAATCACGACCGGAAAAAGTCACAGCAGAAATATTTTAAGACAAAATGTCATTCCTATTACTGCGAGGCGGAAGAACAAGAAAAAGAGCTGTTTCCTGGCATGAAAGTGCATGAGGCAATACGGCTGCAGGATGAGTGCTGTGGGAGAGAACTGTTTCTGGTGCACGGACACCAGGGAGATTTCTGGAATGATACGATGTGGAAAGTTACCCGTTCTCTAGTCCGCTATCTCTGGAGGCCGCTGGAACTGGCCGGATGCAACGACCCTACCAGCGCCGCCAAAAATTACAGCAAGAAAGAGAGAATAGAAATGAAGCTTTCCAACTGGGCGCAGAAACATGAAATTCTTCTGGCGGCAGGGCATACTCACCGGCCGGTGTTTTCCAAGCCTGGAGAAGGGTTTTACTTTAATGATGGAAGCTGTGTGCACCCTAGATGCATCACTGCTTTGGAGCTGGAGCGCGGAACGATTACACTGGTGAAATGGAGTATGAAAGTCAGAGAGGACAATGTAATCTACATTGGCAGAGATGTGCTGGAAGGTCCGGAATCTCTGGCAGATTATGGGGGAAATGAAGGATTCTTTCCTACATGATATGAAGTGTTTGGAATTTATTATTTAATAATACTAGAACTGCCGTACGAAAATGCGTTTCTTTCGTGCGGCAGTTCTGTATTGGGTGAATTTTCCAATCCTAAGAAAATATTAAGAATTAGAGAAAGAAATAATGAAAAAGAACGTGGTAGGATTGGTACATAAGAAATCAAGTTCCACAGAATGGATTCCATAAAAAAATCAAGTTCCACAGGACAGATTCCATAGAAAGACAGAAACGAAAAGGCGGGTGTTTTTATGAAGATAGGAAAAAATAATTTTATCGTACAATGGCAGCTTCACAACGAAAAAGCGCTGGAATTTCTGACAATGGAGTATGGAGAATATCTGCTGTCAATTATCAAAAAGCATCTCTTCACACTGCCTCATCTTCAGAAAGCGTGTCTGATTGACACAGTAATGACTATCTGGAAGTATGCAGAATGCTTTGAAGGTGAAAATGAATTTGAAAATTGGGCCGGTTCTGTAGCGAGGTACCGCTGCCTTGAATTTTTGAGAATCCATCAGAAAGAAGCCACTATCGCATGGCTGATTGAAAAAGAGATTGCAGAAGAAAAGGAAGTAATGATAAGCTGCTTAAGCCCTGCAGAGCAGGATTTATTTGAAAAGTTTTACGAGAGTGAAAATGAGAAATATCTCAAGGAAACGGAAAAAGATGTCTCCGATTACAATATATACGACTTGCTGAATCGAATTGATACAGATATTGCGGAATATGAGAAGGCATCTATGACTGCAGAAGAGAAAGAACAAATCTTTCTACATCTACAGACAAAACTGCAGCAGGGAAGACGAAGATTTTCCTTTCGGAGATATTTTGAAAGTTTTTACCGGAAAGCCGCGCCTGTAAACTGCTGATTATCCAGAGCAGGTAGAGTTACATAGTCTGCTGCCGCAAGTGAAGTGTTATAAAGTGTCAGAAGGCTGCTGTTTATCAGAAGGCTGTGAACCTTCCGGCATTTCCGGTCTGTCAGAAGGCTGTGAACCTTCCGGCATTTCTGGCAGATGTTCTCCTGATTTCTGCTGGGGCATATCCTTTTTTTCCATTTCATGGTTCCTTCTCGGAGTTCCCATCTCAGAGCCTTTCCCCTGAATCATCGTTTCCATGGTGATTTCTGTGTCGACATCTCCGCATTGCAGGGTGTAGCTGCTGCTTGCAGTAAGAGCCGGATGGCTGAATACTACGCTGTTATACTGTTTGGCTGGGGTGTAAGTAATCAATGTATTGCCTTCACTGTCTTTTAAAGAAAGTTCTGTCTCTGCGGCCTGCAAATCAAATTCTGCCAACAGGGCTCCCTGTGTGGAGGAATCACTGAAGTTCTGGGCCATGTCTATGAATCCTGCAGCGGCCACAATTCCTCCTGTAATCTGCGCTTCTCCGTTGTAGTCCAAAGCGCTGTTTCCTCCATTCTCAGAACCCGACACAAAGATTTCTCCTCCTGTGATATAGAGATTGCCGTTGGAATCAAGTCCGTCTCCAGAGGCGTTGACGGTGAGAGTTCCCCCGGACAGGAGAATGTAGAGAGAGGAATCTGCCTGCGCCGGGCCGGCAGGTGAAGTAGTTTCTTTCCCTTCACTGTTTCCGGCAGAAGCGTTTAGACCGTCGTCTGAGGAAACTACTGTAATTGTCCCGCCCTGAATGGTGATGTTTTTTCCTTCAATTCCCTCATAACTTTCCAGAATACGGATAGTTCCATTGCAGATGGTGAGGTCTGCGTCAGAATGAAGCCCATCGTCTCCGGCAGTGATATCAAAGGTTCCGTCTGCAATATAAAGAAATCCAAGAGAGGCATCGTCCTGGTTTGCTCCATGAATACCGTCTTTGCCGGCAGTAATCTGGAAAGTACCGCCTGAAATACTGACGTCGTCTTTACCGCTCAGTCCATGTTTTGCTGCGTCAATGGTGTAAGAGCCCCCTGTGATGACGAGACTGTCCTTTGAGACAATTCCATGTCCGAGATTACTGCGGACGTTCAGTGAATCGGAGCCGTTTAAAGTTAAATCTTCTTTTGAAAAAATAGCTCCATCTATATTAGAAGAATCATTCAGCGATGTGAATTCTCCCGATGCAGTCAGAGTGTTTTCGCTGCCAGAGACAGAAGTGAGAAAGACTTTGTCTGCCTGGCGGATATAAACTGGAGCGTTGTCACTGCACTGGACGGAGACATTGTCCAGTACAAGCTGAATTTTGTCCTGTTTGCCGGCGTCTACAATAATCATGCCGTCTAAGGAACCAGAGAGCAGATAAGTTCCCTCATCTGTAATGGTGACGGTGCTGTCGGAGACAGAAACTTTGTTAGAGCTGCAGGAAGCGGTGTTCTGTTCCAGAACAATGGGAATGGCGTCTGCTTCATCGTAGCCGCTTTCTCTGTCACGACTGCTGAAAAGTTCAGATTCATCGCGGGTAATAAAATCTGGTTTTGCAGAACTTTCCTTGGATGTGCCGCATCCCGCTAACATAAATAACAGGGCTGTACCTAAGAGATAGACAGATTTTTTCATGCATTTTCCTCCTTTACAATTCACAGAGAACTGGCTTTTGACGGGAAACTGTGATTTCCAGATTTCCATTTCGACAGCGCAGCTCGTCTATGAACTTCTTTTCCTCTCTCAAATCTTTTAAGGTGATTTGATAGGTGAGTTTGAACAGGCTTCCCATGTTTGTGGTTTTTACATCCAGCATTTCCCATTTGCTGGCATATAGATTCAAAATTTCATCAAATACCTGGGGATAATCCAGATTTTCAGGTATCGTGATATGTAATGTTTTCCTTCTTTCTGTATTTTTAGAAAATTTCAGACCAAGCCAGGTGTAAATGAGACTGCCAAAGCCCAAAATCAAAGCAGACAGAAGAGCATAGCCAAGATAGCCCATTCCTGCAGTCAGTCCAGTCCCCATAGCCAGAAAAATGGCGCAAATTTCTTTGGCTGAACCTGGAACGGAGCGGAAACGCACCAGATTGAAAGCCCCGGCTACTGCAACGCCGGCGCCGATATTTCCATTTACAAGGAGGATTACAATGCACACAATGGCGGGAATCAGCGCAAGTGTGATGACAAAACTCTGGGTATAATGATTCTTGTAGGTGTAAACAAGGGCCAGAAACATGCCGATGACTAAAGATACCATGAGACATAACAAAAACTGGGTGATTTGAATTGACGGTATCTTTTCTGTGTCAAAGACACTTCGAAACATATCATTAAGCATATTGAAATCCTCCTGTATTCTGCAATTCTGTTTTTTTATTGTTCCGGTTGAGGTACTTTTGACGCTGTAATCTCGTTTCATACACTTTTCCATATTTTGAAAAGGAAGTCCGGTAAATTCCATATTCGGAAAGGGCGGCCGCCAGCCACAGAGGCATGGAATCTTTCACTTTGATTTCCATCAGCGTAAGACCCGGCGGCAGAAGAGAAGCGCCGGATGTGCTATGATTTAAGGCCAGATGTTCCCGGCGCCAGAGAATGTTCCTGTCAAAAGTAATCCGCAGGTTTTCATCCTGAATGCCGATGAAGGATTCTCTCTGATAAGAAAGAAATACCATAGGAGAGAGGGCGGGATAGAATTCACGAAAG
>JAAWLS010000180.1 GCA_022798035.1 Lachnospiraceae bacterium
AAATTTACTGAAATTTCCAATGAGCACAAGGAGCATTTCCGCTCTCTCTACTCTCAGCTGAGCTAGAGAAAAAATACAGAGGAAAGTCAAATACAGTTAAAATCAGGAGGACATTATGCAGCAGTCATTTTATTCGGAAAAAGAAATGTTTGCGGACGCGCTGACCGCAGAAAAAACAGCTACGACTCTTTACAACACTTTTTCTAACGAATGTGTCCACGATAATGTGAGAAACGCAATTCTGGACTGTCTGGAAAAAGAGCACGATATCCAAAATGAGGTATTCAGTATGATGCATGAGAGAGGATATTATCCAACCCCTTCCGCAGAAATGCAGAAAGTGGATGAGGCGAAACAGAAGTTCCAGCAGTGTATGCAGAGCTTCTAAGACAGAATTTTAAATAGCAGTGCGGTTTGAAAAGGATGTTCTTAATACGTTTGTATTGGGAATGTCCTTTTTTGTACAGGCATTTCGAAGAAGGCTTCCCTGCCCGATTATGATTGTACTCTTTCCTGCTTTGTAATATACTGAAAAAAAGGAAGTTATTGTATGCCAAAAGCTATTGGAACAATTAATTGATTGGAAGCTATACAGGAGAAAGGAATGATTAAAATATGAGAAATAAGGATGAACTATTAAGATTGTGGCTGCAGGAGGAAGAGACCGCTCATATTCATGGCTGGGATTTTTCACATATCAACGACAGATATGAAGAAGAATATGATTTGCCCTGGGATTATGAGGAAATTATCAAGAAATATTTACGGCCGGAAATGAGACTGCTGGATATGGACACCGGCGGAGGGGAATTTTTGCTGTCTTTGGGCCATCCATACCGCAATCTGGCGGCTACAGAGAATTATCCGCCGAATGTCTCCCTATGTGAAGAGACGCTGATTCCCCTGGGAATTGATTTTCAGCAGGCGGATGCAGAAGGGGTTCTTCCCTTTGAGGATGAGAGCTTTGACATGATGATAAACCGGCATGGAACTTATAATCCAGAGGAAATCAAGAGACTGTTAAAGAGCGGCGGCATCTTTATCACCCAGCAGGTAGGAGCCGAAAATGACAGAGAGCTGGTGGAATTACTATTAAATGATGTACCGAAGCTTCCATTTCCCAAACAATATTTGGAAATTGCCAAGGCGTCTTTTGAGAAAGAAGGCTTTTCCGTCATGGAAGCGGAGGAGACGTTTCGCCCCATCAAATTCTGGGATGTGGGAGCTCTTGTCTGGTTTGCCAGAATCATTGAGTGGGAATTTCCGGGTTTTAACGTAAAGGACTGTCTGGAGAATCTCTATCGTGCCCAGGAAATCCTGGAACAAAAGGGCGTCGTAGAGGGCAGGATTCACAGGTTCCTTTTGGCAGTCAGGAAGCAGAGATGAGAAAATTGAGAGAATGGGCCGGCACTGCCGGGCCTTGTTAGAGGAAGAGGGAAAAGTGTATGAAAGATGTATTTCTTGTGTATGACACAAGCTGCTTTTATGAAATTTAGAAGGGATAAAGTCGTCTCACGATACAGAATTTGACGTGATAAATGATGGGCGTGTGATAACTGCAAGAGCCAATGCGTACGTCGATTTTGCAATTGAAATTGCAAAAGAATTGAATTTGTTTACGGATGAAGAAGATTTGAGGGAAACCATAGATTTTTGGAAATATTTTAAGAGAGCGCAGTGACGCACATCCAGGTGTCTAAAACAAAAATAGCCGCATAAAGTTGAAATCACACTGCTGGTATGATAGTATAACTTATCGGAACCTGCCAGACGGGTTTCGATAAAAAGTGCAGTATAGTGCGTCTATCTGATGACAGGATTCCCTGTACTGCGGGGAATCTTAGAAATACATAAGAATTTTGAACATAAAGGAGATGTGAGATACATGAAACTAGGAATCGTGGGCCTGCCCAATGTAGGAAAAAGCACATTATTTAATTCATTGACAAAAGCGGGGGCAGAGTCAGCCAATTACCCTTTCTGCACCATAGACCCCAATGTGGGGATTGTGACTGTTCCGGACGAGCGTTTAGATAAACTTGGAGCATTATATCAGTCGAAAAAAGTGACACCGGCAGTGATTGAGTTTGTGGATATTGCAGGTCTGGTAAAAGGAGCCAGCAAAGGAGAAGGCCTGGGAAATCAGTTTTTGTCCAATATCCGTGAAGTAGACGCCATTGTCCACGTGGTGCGCTGTTTTGAGGACAGTAATATAGTCCATGTGGATGGGAGCATCAATCCGGTGCGGGATATCGAGACCATTAATTTAGAATTGATTTTTTCTGATATCGAGATTTTGGAACGCAGAATTGCAAAGACCAGCAAAGGAGCCAGAATGGATAAGGTTCTTGCCAAAGAGCTGAATCTGCTGGAGCGGGTGAAAACGCATCTGGAGGAGGGAAAACTAGCCAAGACTTTTGAGACGGAAGACGAAGACGAGGAAAATTGGTTTAAAACTTATAACCTGCTGACGGCCAAACCTGTGATTTATGCGGCAAATGTGACGGAAGATGATTTGGCAGACGATGGAGCCGGAAATGCTTTTGTACAGGAAGTGAGAGAAAATGCTTCCCAGGAACAGTGTGAGGTTTTTGTTATCTGCGCCCAGATTGAACAGGAGATTGCAGAGCTGGATGAGGAAGAAAAATCAATGTTTTTGGAAGAATTGGGATTGGAAGAGTCCGGTTTGGAGAAACTGATTAAGGCAAGCTACAGCCTGCTGGGTCTGATTAGTTATCTGACGTCAGGGGAAGATGAGACACGGGCCTGGACCATCAAAAAAGGCACAAAAGCGCCTCAGGCGGCAGGAAAAATTCACTCTGATTTTGAGCGGGGATTTATCCGGGCAGAAGTGGTAAATTACCAGGATTTGCTGGACTGCGGTTCTCTTGCGGCGGCAAAAGAAAAAGGCCTGGTGGGACTGGAAGGAAAAGAATACATTGTGAAGGACGGAGATGTGATTCTGTTCCGGTTTAATGTATAGGATTTGATGATGAGAGGACGCGGCGCAGAGAGGACGCGTAAATCAAAAAATGAGATGAGGAGGTTTTAGGTATGAAAAAGCCAGCATTAGTAATTATGGCGGCAGGTATGGGAAGTCGTTACGGAGGGTTAAAGCAGATTGACCCTGTGGATGAGCGGGGGCACATTATTATGGATTTTTCTATTTATGACGCTATGGAGGCAGGATTTGAGAAAGTCGTGTTTATCATTAAGAAAGCCAACGAAACGGCTTTTAAGGAGAGTATCGGCAATCGTGTTGCCGAGAAAGTACAGGTGGAGTATGTGTATCAGGAGCTGGAGAAACTCCCGGCAGGTTATAAAGTTCCCGAGGGAAGAGAGAAGCCCTTCGGTACAGGGCACGCCATCTTGTGCTGTAAAGAAGTGTTGGACGGCCCCTTTGCCGTGATTAATGCAGACGATTATTACGGCAAACATGCCTACCAGACAATTTTTGACTATCTGACCAGCCATCAGGACGATGAAAAATACCGTTATGCCATGGTGGGATATGAATTGAAAAACACAATGACGGAAAACGGACATGTGGCTCGGGGAATCTGTGAGACGGACAGAGAAGGATTTTTGACGGAAATCTGCGAGCGTACTCATATTGAGAAACAGGGAGACAAAGCTGTCTACACAGAAGACGACGGCGCCACCTGGACGGAGATTCCTATGGACAGCACTGTGTCTATGAACATGTGGGGATTTTCAGCCAGCATTATCAAAGAACTGGAAGCAGGATTTGAGCAGTTTTTGAAAGAAGAAGTGCCGGGAAATCCTCTGAAATCAGAATACTATCTGCCCATCGCAGTGGATAAACTGCTTCAGGCAGGAAAGGCCAGCGTACAGGTGCTGAATTCCCGTGACAGGTGGTTTGGCGTTACTTACAAAGAGGACAAAAAAATGGTGGTGGACGCCATTGCAAAGCTGGAGAAAGAGGGACTTTATCCGGAGAATTTTTAGAGAATCCGTGCGGAGGATGAAGTGAATCTGTGAGAAACCGCATGTGGAAAACAGGAGAAGAATATGGATAGGGAAGAATTACAAAAACGCGCAAAGGCAGCAGTACAGCAATTCGTTTTTCCAGGGGAACCGGAAGAAATATGTCCTTACGGCAGCGGGCATATCAATGATACATTTCTGGTAAAAGGAGAGAAAAACTGCATTCTGCAGAGAATGAACCGAAGCATATTTTCCAATCCAAGAGAGGTAATGGAAAATATTTTAGGGGTGACTAATTTCTTAAAAAAGAAAATCATCCTTGCCGGCGGAGATGAGATGCGGGAGACATTGACTGTGGTACTCACAAAACAGGGAGAACCCTTTTATCAGGATGACCAGGGAGAATACTGGCGCATGTATTATATGATTGAAGACGCCGTGAGTTATGACAGGGTGGAGCGGGAGGAAGATTTCTATGAGAGCGCCGTAGCTTTTGGAAACTTTCAGCAGATGCTGTCAGACTATCCGGCAGAAACTCTTCACGAGACGATTCCCGGATTCCATGACACAAAAGCAAGGTATGATGTTTTTCTCCAGGCAGTGGAAGAAGACGTCTGTGGCAGAGCGAAGAATGCAGAGCGGGAGATTGCGTTTTACCGGGAGCGAAGAGAGACAGCCTGTGTGCTGGGGGAAATGCAGGCGGAAGGCAAACTGCCCCTTAGGGTAACCCACAACGATACGAAACTGAATAATATTATGATGGACAGAAAAACCGGAAAGGGAATCTGCATCATTGATTTGGACACAGTGATGCCGGGGCTTTCTGTCAATGATTTTGGAGATTCTATTCGGTTTGGAGCCAGCACCGGGGAAGAAGATGAGCAGGATTTATCGAAAGTGAACTGTGATTTGCATCTGTTTCGTCTGTACACCTCAGGATTTTTAAAAGGCTGCAGAGGGAGTCTGACAGATACGGAAATTTCCATGCTTCCAATGGGAGCAAAAGTCATGACCTATGAATGCGGTATGCGTTTTTTGACAGACTATTTAAAAGGAGATACCTATTTTAAAATTCATCGAGAAGAGCATAATCTGGACAGATGCCGCACCCAGATGAAGCTGGTGGCAGATATGGAGCAGAAGTGGGAGCAGATGAGAGAGATTGTTACATCATTGTTCTCTGCAACTAAACAGCGAGAGCATCAACACTTGGAAGAACGGTGTAGAACGTGCATTGAAGAAATATATTCAGGACGGAACGGAAGCCAAAGGAA
>JAAWLS010000181.1 GCA_022798035.1 Lachnospiraceae bacterium
GTCAGTCTGATTTCCAATGAAGACGAAAACAAAGTATTCTATATCGGATTTCGGACCCCTTCTCTGGACAGCACCGGGGCAGCCCATATTCTGGAGCATTCCGTGCTGTGTGGTTCTGAGAAATATCCGGTGAAAGACCCCTTTGTGGAGTTGGAGAAAAGTTCTCTGAATACGTTTTTAAACGCAATGACTTATCCCGACAAAACCATTTATCCTGTGGCAAGCTGCCACGAAAAGGATTTCCAGAATCTGATGGAAGTCTATATGGACGCAGTGTTCTATCCTAATATTTACAAACAGAAGGAAATTTTCTGTCAGGAAGGATGGCACTATGAGATGGAGGATATGGATGCGCCTCTCACTATCAACGGAGTGGTCTACAACGAGATGAAGGGAGCCTTTTCTTCTCCGGACGGCGTGTTGGAGCGGGAGATTTTGAGCAGCCTCTACCCAGACACTTCCTATGTCTACGAGTCCGGAGGCAATCCGGAAGATATCCCAAGTCTGAGCTATGAACAGTTTCAGGCTTTTCACCAGAAATATTATCACCCGGCTAACTCCTATATTTATCTCTATGGAGATATGGACATGGAAGAAAAATTAAACTGGATGGACAGAGAATATCTCAGCAGGTATGAGGAGATTTCCGTGGACTCCCAGGTGAAGAAGCAGGAGCCTTTTGATGAGATTCGGGAAGTGACGATTCCATATCCCATTGCAAGCGGAGAGAGCCTTCAGGACAACACTTATTTAAGCTATAATGTAAGCATTGACACAATTTTGAATAAAACATTGTACGTGGCGTTTGATATTCTGGATTACGCGCTGTTAAGCGCGCCGGGAGCTCCATTAAAACAGGCGCTTCTGGATGCAAAAATTGGAAAAGACGTGATTGCATCTTTTGACTGCAACAGCTTGCAGCCAATGTTTACGATTATTGTCAAAAACAGCAATCTTCAGAAAAAAGAAGAATTTCTGGCTGTGATTCGAAATGTGCTGAGGGAACAGGTGGAGAGTGGGATTAACCGCAAGTCCCTGCTGGCAGGCATCAACAGTTTTGAATTTAAGTACCGGGAAGCTGATTATGGACAATATCCCAAGGGCCTGATTCTGGGCATCAAAGGTCTGGACAGCTGGCTCTATGATGACAGCCAGCCGTTTCTCCATTTAGAAGAGCTGGAAGTGCTGGAATTTTTGAAGAGCCAGGTGGAAACAGGATATTTTGAGAAATTAGTACAGGAATATCTCCTGGATAATACCCACGGAGCGGTGGTGATTGCTGAGCCAAAATACGGCCTGAATGAAGAACGAGAGCAGGAGCTGGCCAGACAGCTGAAAGAATATCAGGATTCCCTCAGTGAAGAAGAGAAACGGGCCGTGGTAGATTTCACCCATCATCTGAAACGGTACCAGGAAGAACCTTCTCCTTTGGAGGATTTAGAGAAAATACCTACGCTGTCCAGAAGCGATATTAAAAAGACAGGAGAAAAATTATACATTCGTGAGCACCAGGCAGGCGACATTCCGATGATTTGTCACGATATTGACACAAACGGAATTGCATACTTCAGTTTGATGTTTGATGTGGGAGAACTGCCCAGCCAGTGGATGCCTTATCTTGGAATCTTAAAATATGTGCTGGGTTATGTGGACACAAAGTCTCACAGTTTTCAGGAGCTTGCCAATGAGATTAACCTGCACACAGGAGGAATTTTCAGTGATATTGGCATTTATCCAAACAAAGAGGAGGACCGGGTTCTGCTGAAATATGAGATAAAGGGAAAGACGCTGTACCAGGAGATTCCAAAGACCATGGAAATTATTCGGGAGATTCTTTCCGAGAGTAATTTCCGCCGCCAGGAGCGAATTTATGAAATTCTGGCTCAGCTGAAATCCAGAATGCAGATGAGCCTCAGCGCTTCGGGACATCTCAGCGCCTCCATGCGGGCCATGTCTTATTTTTCTGAGAGTGCAAAATACACAGATATGGTGCAGGGCATTGAGTTCTATCAGCTGGTGAAAGAGCTGGAAGAAAAATTTGAGGAAAAGAAAGACATGCTCTGTAACAAATTAGAACGGCTGATGGGACAGGTATTCCGAAAAGACAACCTGATGCTCAGCATAGGGGCAGAACCAGAGGGGATGAAACGGGTGGAACAGGAGATGCCGAAGGTAAGAAATATTCTTTCCGAGTGTGTTCCAGAGCAAGGGGAACCTCTGCCGCCTCTCGAAAAGAAAAATGAAGGGTTTATGGATGCCTCTCAGGTGCAGTATGTGGCCCGTGCAGGCAATTTTAGGAAAGCAGGCTATGAATATACGGGAACCATGCGGATTCTGCGTGTGTTGCTGGGCTGTGAGTATCTTTGGATTAACGTCCGGGTAAAGGGAGGCGCTTATGGATGCATGAGCGGATTTACCAGAAGAGGAGACGTATATTTTGTGTCTTACCGGGACCCCAATCTGGGCAAAACAAATGAAATCTATGAGCAGATACCGGAGTATCTGGAGAATTTCCAGGCAGACGAGAGGGAGATGACGAAATACATTATCGGAACTTTCAGCGGTATAGATGCACCATTAACGCCTTCCGGAAAAGTGACGCGCAGCGCAACGGCATATCTGACGGGAATCACAGAGGAAATGCTCCAAAGAGAGCGGGAGGAAATTCTGAACGCGGTGCCGGAGGATATCCGAAAACTTTCTGATTTTATAAAGGCTGTCCTGGAAGAACATGCAATTTGTGTGGTGGGAAACGAAGGAAAACTGAAAGAGGAAAAAGACCTGTTTTTGGAATTGAAACATCTGTAAAGGAGAAAATATGAACCAGGAGATGAAATCGGGATTTGTAACGTTGATTGGGAGACCAAATGTCGGAAAATCCACGTTGATGAATCATTTAATCGGACAGAAGATAGCTATTACTTCCAAGAAGCCCCAGACCACCAGAAACCGCATTCAGACCGTCTACACAGAGGAAGGAAGGGGCCAGATTGTGTTTTTAGATACCCCAGGCATTCACAAAGCCAAAAATAAACTGGGCGAATATATGGTAAATGCCGCAGAAGGGACGCTGCGGGATGTGGATGTGATTCTCTGGCTGGTGGAGCCGAGCAATTTTATCGGTGCAGGAGAACGGCATATTTTAGAAAAGCTTAGGAAAGTGAATACGCCAGTAATGCTGATTATCAATAAGACAGACACGGTGAAGCGGGAAGAAGTCCTTCAGGCTATCGACACCTACCGCAGAGAATATGAGTTTGCGGAGGTGGTGCCTCTGTCTGCCCTGCGGGGAGAGAATACAGAGATTTTGGTGGATTTGATTTTTAAATATCTGCCTTACGGCCCTATGTTTTATGATGAGGATACGGTCACAGACCAGCCGGAGCGCCAGATTGTGGCGGAGATTATCCGTGAGAAATCTCTTCATGCGCTGGAAGAAGAGATTCCTCACGGCATCGCCGTAACCATTGAACAGATGAAGGAGCGGAAAAAAGGCGGAATCATTGATATTGAGGCAACCATTATCTGTGAGCGTGATTCCCATAAGGGAATTGTCATTGGGAAGAATGGCAGCATGCTGAAAAAGATAGGCAGCAATGCCAGATTTGAGATTGAGCGCCTTTTGGAGCATCAGGTCAACTTAAAGCTCTGGGTGAAGGTGAAGAAAGACTGGAGGGACAGTGATTTTCTCCTTAAAAATTTCGGATATCGGGGAGAAGAAGAGTAGAGTCCAGCCAGAAAATAACGTACATTCCCTGTTGCGTTCCATTTCTGCCAGAATTTATCTGGTATAAGTGCATATGGAAAGGAAACCCTAAAGATAGGACTACAAGTACCAACAAAAGAACAGGGGGAATTCCAGATGATAGAGCAGGAATGGACGAAATTCATAAACACAGGAAGTATTCAGGATTACTTAAATTACAAGTGTCATCAGGAGGCGGAGGGTATCTGCAGAGATACAGCGGCATTCATGATGAGCGGCAGAGATTGCACAGGCAGGAGTGTGAGAGAATATGGGACAGACCATAGTGCTGACGGGCATGGTGTTATCGGCGGTCCCGGTGGGAGAATATGACAGGAGAATAACGATTTTGACAAAAGAAAGGGGCAAGATTTCTGCCTTTGCACGAGGAGCAAGACGTCCGGGCAACCCGCTGATGGCGGCAGGAAGCCCCTTTTCTTTTGGAAAATTTGAGGCCTATGAGGGGCGCAGTTCTTATACGGTAGTCAAGGCGGAGATTGAGAATTATTTCCGGGAATTGACAGAAGATTTGGAGGGAACCTGCTATGGGTTCTATTTTCTGGAAATAGCAGACTACTATGCAAGGGAAAATGCAGACGAAGTACATATGTTGAAACTTTTGTATCAGTCTTTGCGGGCATTGGAAAAGAAGAGCCTGGACAACCGGCTGATACGGCGGATTTTTGAATTAAAGACGATGGTGATAAACGGAGAATATCCCAATGTGTTTTCCTGCCTGAAATGCGGGAGGGAGGAAGAGCTGTACTGGTTTCACACAGGAAGCGGAGGAACACTCTGCGAAGAATGCAGAAAACAGACGGTATCTCTTTCCCTGCACCCATCCACTCTTTATGCGATGCAGTATATTATTACTTCCAGCATAGAGAAATTATACACCTTTGCCGTTTCGGAAGATGTTCTGAAAAATCTGGCGGAAATCATGAATGAATATATGGCATTTTATATGGAACGAAAGTTCCATTCTCTCCAGATTCTGGAGGAAAATGAAGGATTTGCAGCCCAGAATTTTCTATCTGTTTCCGAAGCGGAAAATCAACAGTTGCAATAACCGGCGGAAAAGAGTATAATATTTGCGATTCACGTATTAGACTTTGAGGAGGATGAGCATGAGAAAAATGATTTCCGTCGGTCTGGTGTGTCTGGTGATGGCCGGATTGATAACAGGATGTGGGAAGTCTTTGGAGGCAAATCGTGATACCGTCTACGTACAGAAAAAAGGCACAGTAGTCAGCGCGGCTATCGCAGATTTAGACAAAGATTACTATGATGAGGAAGAACTGAAGAGCTATATTGATGAGAGAGTGGAGATCCTTATCCGTATTTTAGCCTGGTCTGTACCTCTTGAAGCAGTCCACGCCTGCATTAACGGCTACTACTATGGACAGAAAAAAGCAGGAGTGCCTGCTCT
>JAAWLS010000182.1 GCA_022798035.1 Lachnospiraceae bacterium
GGTCCCAGAGTTGCGATAACCGCCATGAGCCCCGCCAATGTCAAAAAACTGCTGAAGGCTGCTGCCCCGCAGGTAATCACCTCTGATATGGCGTCCTGGTTGTTGATGGCAAACACCGCCCGCTCTTTCAAATCCAGATAATAGGGATTTTCCAGACAAGAGTACTCCAGATTCATTATTTTTTCTGCCATAATTTTATTCATGAAATTTACGGTAAACGCCTGCTTTTCCTCCAAAATCCGTTTCAGTGTATTGGAGAGGAATGTGATTCCCACATTTCCCAGCACAACAGCGGCTCCAAGGGCCAGCAGCCTCATCTCCTGCCGTCCTCCCAGCAGTTCATCTACCAGAAATTTGGGCAGAATGATGTTAAGCATCATCTGTCCTCCCGTCACAAGGGACTGACACAGTAACAGCAGGAGATAGCCGGGGGACACGCTCCAGACTAGTTTCACAAAATGGATTAACTTTTTCATGCTCCACGTCCCTCCTTCTGGTAGTATTTTCCCTGAACAAGAAACATACGGTAGTATTCTCCCTTCTGCTCCATCAGTTCTTCATGGGTTCCGTACTCCCTCAATCCCTCTTTGTCAAACAATGCAATCTTATCGCAGAACCGGGTGCTGGCAAGACGGTGGGAAATATAGACTGCTGTCTTGCCCTCCACCAGACTGCTGAACTGCTCATAGATTTCTGCCTCCGCCAGAGCATCCAGCGCCGCCGTAGGTTCGTCCATAATCACCATGCTGCCTCCCTTGTACAATCCTCTGGCAATAGATAATTTCTGCCGCTCTCCGCCGGAAAAATCCGTTCCGTTCTCGTCAATCACTTTCAGCATCATGGTATCAAGGCCCTTTGAAAATCCTTCCACCTTTTTCCAGAGCCCCGTCTTCTCCAGCGATTCCCTCACCCGCTGGTCGTCTGCATCCACAGAACTGCAGGCCACATTTTCCCGCAGGGTAAATGCAAATACATTGACGTCCTGGAATACAGCGGAATACAGCTGATACAGGGTTTTCTTGGGATATTCCCGGATTTCCCGGCCATTGATGTAAATATGGCCTTCCGTGGGCTCAAACAGCCCCGTCATCAGTTTTACCATGGTGGACTTTCCTGCACCGTTTACCCCCACAATAGCCAGCCGTTCTCCCTTATGTATAGTAAAATTCAAGTGTTTCAAAATGTCTGTCTCACTTCCAGGATAGCGAAAGCCCACGTCCTCAAACACAATCTCAAGTGTGCCTTCCGGTTTCTCGGCTTCTCCGCCCTGAGACTCCAACTTCTCGTCCATCAGACGGTAAAAATCGCAGACATACTGCCCCTGGTTCTGAATAAATGAAATGCTTTCCCCCAATTTCAGCATAGCGGCCATCAATGCGGCCGCCGCTGCCAGATACATGGAAAAGGAGCTGATAGGCATTCCTCCGTATGCCTTGGCAATCAAAATTCCATACATAACCCCGTCTGCCGCCAGAAGGGTAAACAGTGAGACAAATCCCAAAAGATACTCCCGTCCGGCAATCTTTCCGATAATTTTGGCATAACTCTCAATATGGGATTCATAATTTTTCAAAATACGCTCTCTGAAATTATAGATTCTAATGTCTTTTCCAAAAGAAAAATCATGGGTGGTGCGGTAATAATATTTCATCTTCCGCTCAACCTTTGCCACCTCTTCTTTTTTGGAATAACTGTAATTGTGGCTCTGTCTGGACACCCAGACAGTTACCATCACATGACAGATAAGGGCCAGAAGAATCCAGAGATTCAAGGCTCCAATCACAACTGCCATTCCCACAATCTCTATCACCTGAGCTGGAAGTTCCGACAACTTATTGTAGATTCCCTCAATTCCTGTGGTATTGGTACTCCCCGCGCTCAAAGCTTTGTCATTTTTCTCATAAAATCCCGCATCTTCTGTATGGCAGTAATCCATGGTAACCAATTTCTCAAAGGTATCTCCCAGGTAGTGAAGGCGTATTTTCATATTGTTGATAAAAATCATATTTTTTAGATACGTCGTTATCATTCCCACAGCTCCGGCCAGCACCAGATACCCTCCCATAGCCGCCAGCAGTTTCATTACTGCCTGCTCCCCTCCTTCTTCCAGAATCCCTATGGCAATCTTAGGAAGAGCCACTGCAAAAAAAGGGGCAATTCCGGCCAGCACCGTATAACACAGAATACGCGCTGCCTGCATTTTATCTCTTTGTATCAAATTCGCCGTCATGCGCCCCAGCATCTCTCTGAGACTTACGGTCTGCATCTCTGGCATGGTTCATATCCTCCTTCTATCAGCTCCTGACGGCTCTGACTGCTGTAAACTCTGTTTTCTTCCTGCATCTGCTCCACACTGCCACAGGAAGTTTTGTGAAATTTTCTGGTGTTGCTGTTAATTACATATTCTTCCTGATTCTCTGATTTTTCCGTCTCTGTATTCTGACTTCCCAGCCCTCCTGAGCCTCTGTTTTGATTCTCTGTAGCATTTCCCTCTCTCTCTTTTCCAGACTGTCCCCCGGAAGGCTCTCCGGCTTTCCAACTCTCGCTTGGGGAACAGTTCCAGGTGATTTTCTTCCCGTCGGAAACCGCCACAATGGTTCCCTGTTCATCTGTCCGGTACACATCCATCCCCATTTCCCGGAACCGGTTCATGGCTCCAGCCCTGGGATGTCCGTAGCTGTTTCCCTCTCCGCAGCTGATAACCACAGAAGCAGGATTTACCTCCTCCAAAAAGGAGGATGTATTCGCCGTGTCACTGCCATGATGGGCTGCCTTTAACACATCCGCCGACAAATCCCCTGCTGTTTCTATCATATCCTGTTCTGCCTCTTCTTCCGCGTCCCCGGTAAACACAAACCGATTCTCTCCAAAGCATAAAAGAATGCCTACCGAGTAGTCATTCCAGTTGTCGCCATAATCCTCTTTCACCGGAGCTATCACTGTAAATTCTGCCTCTCCCAGGCTGTAGGTGTCTCCTAAGACCGGATATGTGATGGTTTTCTGTTTGTCCTTTATCACCTTTAGCACATCCTGATACGTTTTGGTATCTTTCTGCAAATCAGGAAGAATCACTTTGTCCCAGGCAAATTTATATAGTATCACATCCAATCCTCCCACATGGTCAGAGTCTGGATGCGTCCCGATGACATAATCCAATGTTTCAATTCCCTGATACTGCAGATAGGCCTGCACTGCCGTTCCTTTATCATTGTCGCCTCCGTCAATCAGCATGGCATGACTGCCCTGGCGAATCAGCGTAGCGTCCCCCTGTCCTACATCCAGAAAATGTATTTCCAGCGTTTCTCCATCCGCAGGAACACGGATTTCTGTCTGCCTGTCTGTCCCTCCTGTCTGCGGCATCCCGCACCCTGCAGCCTGCAGAACAATTGTCAGCAAAAGCAGGAGATACAGGGCCCATTTTCTTTTTCCTCTGTTGTTCATATCACTGTCTCCTTTTTTATTATGTAAGAAGCAGCAACTACTCCTGCCCCTGTGCAGTCCTGTGCGCCGCCGTATATTCCCTGCCAGAGCCTGCATACAATGACTTTAAGACCCTGCCGTGCAAATTTTCTGCAAAGCAGGGCCTCTAAACAATCACTATCATTCAAAAGGTACTTTTAATACCTGAATCTTACCATAAAATTACAAATTAAAGTCTACCACAATTCCTTTTATTTCTTCCGGCAGCAAACTCTGTTCTTCCAGTATCACCTGTGTATTCTCACGAATTTGCTGCTGTTTAACCATATCCATAAAAGCCTTATCACTGGCCGGAGGAGTAGTTCTTTTCTCTCTTAACCTTTTCAGTTTTTCCTGCTCTTCCTCAATCTCCTTGGCTCTCTTTTCCTGCTCCAACTGAGATTCTTTCAGCTTTTCTTCCTGTTCAGTCTTCTTTTCCTCAGCTTCCTCTGCCTTCTCCACTTTATCTTCTAACTTTTCGTCCACATTCTCTTTGGCTTCATTCACCAGCATACCCATAATTTCTTTGCTGGCCGCTTCTAATGTGTCCTCTGCCGCTTTAAATGCGTCCGTCATGCCGTGATGCTTTAAAGCTTCCTGTTTCATGGATTTGATGGCTTTCGTGGAATCTGCAATCATTGCCTTGCCGTTGGCCATCTCTTTTTTCCAATGGGATTCCATCTCATTCAAATCTTTCTTGTAGGCCTTATAAGCCTCGTCTTCTTTATCTGGATATTCCTCTTCCAATTTCTCCTTCTGTTCCTGAATGGACTTCAACTCTTTGGAAGCTTCCAATGCCTGTTCCTTACCTTCTGTAATCTGTCCCCGGCACTCTTCTAACGCGTCGTCCATCACAGCATCAGACTCAAACTGCTTCTTAACAAAATCCATCGCTTCCTGCATGGCCTTTTTCTGTTTCTCTTTGATGGTGTCCTGACAAAGATTTAATTTGGATGCATCAATACTCTGAGCCTGATTTTTCTTCTGCTGTTCTTTTTCTGTCTTATTGTCCAGACGGTCTTTTTCGTAATTCTTATTTATGACGGTCTCTTTCTCTACTGCGCTGCCTATCTTCATGTCTCTTCCCCTTTCTGCTGTCAAACTGTGACAATTCTGCTTATGTTTCTGACAGATTATCACATCAAGACTTTCCTTATGTTCTCTGTAACATATATCGGCCTTTCCTAGAATTTCCTTAATTATCACCGTTTTTTCGGTGTAAAAGGACTTTTTTTTGATGTGAAAGGGTATTTTAAAGGTGTGAAAGGACTTTTTGGCGTGAAATCAAAAGACAGCTTACGTCATTCGCAAAGGCTTCTAAATTACATCATTTAAGTTTGCCTGAATTTCCTTCTCCCATGCTGCCATATCTGCCAAAGTCACTTTGTCTACCACTTCATTGACGGCGTCATACAGCATTTTCCAGAGCCGCAGTGTTACGCAGGCTCCGCTGCGGCTGCAGCCATTCTCTTCATCCTCCAGACAATCCACTGGAGCCATACTTCCCTCTATCTGGCGTAAAATCATTCCTACCGTGTATTCTTCCGGCTTTTTAGCCAGTTTATAGCCTCCTCCCGGCCCCCGCATGCTTCTGACATAGCCGCATTTCTGCAAAACAGAAATAATCTGTTCCAGATATTTCATGGAAATTTCCTGCCGCTCAGCTACATCTTTTAAGCGGACAATCTGCTCTTCCTTC
>JAAWLS010000183.1 GCA_022798035.1 Lachnospiraceae bacterium
CGTCTCCGCCGCTGGAAAATCCCAGCGTTTTGTCCTCTACCTGAGATTTGGCGCTCAAAAATAAAATAGGGGTATTGCTGTCTTTGCGGATTTCCATACAAGTCTGATAGCCGTTCATATTGGGCATCAGCACATCCAAAATTACCAAATCATATGTATTTTCCTGTACTTTCTGAAGGGCCTCCGCCCCGTCAGAAGCCTCTTCCACCTCATAGCCTTCTCCTGACAGCAATATATTTACCACTTCCCGAATTTCATGATTGTCATCCACCATCAGAATCCGGGATATTTCATTTTCCATCATCATACATTTCCTTTCGCATCTTTCATTCTGTCTACCGACATTCTAGCATAGTTTCCCAAAAAATCAAAAATTCTTAAGAATCTTTAAGATTTTCTTTGGTGTTTTTTTAAGATTTTCTTTTTATACTAGAGAAAGTTTCTGGAAGCCCTTTATCAAGGAGTTTGCGCAGAACAACACCAAATTTATTTCATTTATTTTGGAGGAGACTATGAATACCAGCAGATTTCAGAAAATTTTTCATACGCTTGTTTATCCGGCTCTTTTAGCTCTGTTTATTCTAGTCTGCGTATTTCTTATTCTGCCGGAGCAGAGTATTTTCGGCTCCGAGGGAGACTGGTTCAGCCAGCACGCTGCAGTGGCGGAACAATTTCGAAGTATTTTTTATGAAACGGGCCAGATAGCTCCGGACATTTCCCCGGCAGGGGGAGGCAGCAACATATATGATTTTTCTTATTATGGACTTTTCCGTCCGGATGTTCTGCTGTCCTTTTTTCTTCCTGACGTTCCGATGACGTACATTATTTCCATTTACGCCACTGTTTTGTGGATAGCCGGTGCAATTCTTTTTTACTGCTGGCTGAACAGACATTTGAGCCTGCCCTTTTTGAGTTTTCTGGGAGGAATTCTCTATGCCTGTGCCTCCTGCTTTTACCATGGACACCATCAAATTATGTTTGTCAATTACATGCCCTTTCTCATCCTCGCTCTGTGGGGATTGGAACGGCTGCTGAGCCGGCAGAAACACGGTCTTCTGGTTCTGTCTTTGGTTCTTATCTATCTGCATAGTTATTACTTTGCACCTGCAGTCCTTGCCGTGCTCACGTTTTATTTTATTCACGCTCTGTACTTTAGCAGTAAAAAGGAAGCAGTAGAAAAAAACTGGAAATACTGGATTCGATTTTTATTTTCCATCGGTATTTCCGTCGGCATTTCCGCAATTTTACTTCTGCCCACAGGATTGGATTTGCTCTCTACCAAAAAAGATGCCGGAACGCCGGCTTCCCTGACAGAGATATTTTCCCTGGAATTTTCCATGGACTCTCTGCTGTATCGCCCTTACAGCTGTGGACTGACAATTCTCTGCCTGTACACACTGTTTCTGAGCATACGCCGCAGAAGCACCCGTCTTCTGTCCCTGGTTCTGCTTTTGTGCCTGACCGTCAACACTTGTTCTTATTTGCTAAGCGGACTTTTGTACGTTCGCTACAAAGTGTTGATTCCCCTGGTTCCCCTTTTATTGCTGCTGTGCGCTCAGACACTGGAAGAGCTTTTTATGGGAAGGGAGAAACACAGTCTAATCTGCGGCTGCCTCTGCCTGATTCCCATTATATCTTCTGATAATTATGGGAATTTCATGTGGATTGACTTTATTTTAACTATTGTGTCGTTTCTGATAATAGGCGCTTTCAAAAAATTTTTCATTAAAAAAGACTTTTTGGGAAAAACGGTCAACTTTGAACATACGGAATTTTCGACATCCATTTTCCGGCGCAAGAACATTCTGCTTCCCATTTATCTGCTGCTGTGCCTGGCTCCGGCCTCTTTATCTGTCATTTTAGGACAGCAGGACAATTTTATTTCTGCTTCCGATACAAGACAGCAGGTATTTTCTCAGAAAGAACTGAAGGCATTGAATCCCGACAAACGTTACCGTTTTGACTGCCTGACGGAACCTTATGCAAACGCAAACGTACTGTCTTTTCCGGGAATGGGAAGTACCACCATGTATTCTTCTGTTACAGACGTCAATTATGGGAATTTTTTCTATGAAGTGATGCGAAATCCCATCCGCATCCGCAACCGGGTTGCTTTGATGACAGACGCCAATCCCTTTTTTTCCTATCTGATGGGTATTCGCTACATACAGACAAAAGACTCTCATATTCCCTGGGGATATGAACCTGTACTTCAAAAGGACAATATCCTTATTGCAGAAAACAAGCAGGTTCTTCCCACCGCCTATGTGAGTAACGCCCAGATGACGCAGAAAGAATATGAGAAACTGAGTTTTCCCTATACATTAGAAGCCATTACCCGGTACACCATAACAGATTTCGAAGAGACAGAGACGATTTCTGCTGAAGATTTCCAAAAAGATTCTTATATCACTGCCTGTACGTTTCAGGACCTGACAAATATCAAGATATCTGAATTGTTTGCCGATATCTCCAATACTGTTGTCTGGGAAGAGGACGAAAAAGGACGCACCTGTTCTTTTTCGGTAAAGGAAAAAACAAAACTGACGATTCCTCTTTCTGAACCTCTGCAGAATAAAATCCTCATCTGTACTTTTGGCGTAAAATCCAAAAACGGCAGTGAAGTAACCATAGATATCAATAAAATCCGAAACAAACTTTCCGGGAAAAATGCCCCTTATCCCAACCACAACGATGTTTTCACTTATCTGATTTCCTCTTATCAGGACATCAGCAAACTGAACATCACACTTTCTCCGGGAAAGTATACACTGTCAGATTTCCAGTTTTGGACCATGGACACTTCCCACTGGGGAAATCCCGGTGTGGACACGGATTCCTTTCAGTACAAGGAGGGCAGCGCTCTTCTCCAAGGAACTGCCTGCCTGGAAAAAGATGGCTGCTTTGCCACCTCTTTTCCCTTCCGCAAGGGTTACAGAGTTCTGGTGGACGGCAAAGACGTTCCCATCTATCCAGTCAACACCGAATTTGTCGGATTTCCCCTGGAGGCAGGAACGCACGAGATTATTATCTCTTACACTCCGCCGGGTAAAACCGCCGGACTTTGGCTCAGTTCCATCTCCCTGCTTTTGCTTTTACTGGGAATGTTTTTGGAAAATTTTTTTCAAAAACGCATCCTGTATTCATTCCCTAAAAATAGAAATAGAAAAGAGGAATTGCTATGAATGCATATGTGAAAAAGATGTTTAAAAAATTTCTGCCTATGGCAAATCGGAACTTCCTTCAGGAAGCCTTCAGCTATCTGCTGACCGGCGGAGCCACCACTTTTGTCAACTACATAGTCTATCTGGCGCTGCTCCGCTCAAACTTCAACTATCTGGCTGCCAACACAGTGGCATGGATATTCGCCGTAACTTTCGCCTATATCAGCAACCGCATTTTTGTATTCCACTCGGACAATCAGGTGGGAAAAGAATTTATTTCTTTCATATCGCTGCGTTTTCTCACCTTACTTTTGGAAAATCTGCTCCTTATTCTGTTCATTCAGTATTGCAGTTTCCATCCTTTTGTATCAAAAATTGCCGTAAGTTTCGTGACGGTTGCCGCCAACTACGTTATCTGCAAATGGCAGATTTTCCGAAAACCGGCCAAATACAAACATTCTATCAAGCAGCAGGAAGGAGATGGCTTTCATGAATAAACTCAGCATTATCGTACCTTGTTACAATGAAGAAGAAGTAATTTCCCGCTTTTACAAAGAGACCAACGAAGAAGTTCTCAAAATTCCGGATTTGGATTATGAATTTATTTTTATCGACGATGGAAGCAAAGACCACACACTGGATATTTTACGGCTCCTCTGTTACCAGGATAAAAACTGCCACTATATCTCTTTTTCCCGCAACTTCGGAAAAGAAGCGGCTATGTATGCAGGTCTCAAACAGTCCTCCGGCGATTACTGCGTCATCATGGACGCCGATTTGCAGCATCCTCCCGCACTCTTGGCCCCCATGTACCGCGCACTAAGCCAGGAAGGCTACGACTGCTGCGGCGGCAAACGCATTGGAAGAGACGGAGACGGCACTTTGCGGGGCCTGCTTTCCAGAAGCTTTTACCGTGTAATTCAGAAATTAACCCACATGAATATGGGGGACGGCAACGGAGATTTTCGTATGATGAACCGCACCATGGTGAACGCGATTCTGCAGATGAAAGAGTACAACCGCTACACAAAAGGGATTTTTTCTTTCGTGGGATTTGAGACAAAGTGGATTGAATTCCAAAATGTACAGCGGGCTGCCGGAAAGACAAAGTGGAATCTGGGAAGTCTTTTCTCCTACGCCTTTGACGGAATTCTCTCTTTTTCCACCGCACCTTTGAAACTGCCAGGAATTCTGGGCATTTTCCTGTTCCTGCTCTCCTGTTTTATGGGCGTTTTCGCATTAGTGCAGCAGATATTCTTCCATCACAGTATGGGCGGACTTTATGCCGTATCCTGCATCGTAATATTTTTAAGCAGCCTGCAGATGCTGATGGTCTTTATTCTGGGAGAATATCTGTCAAAAGATTATCTGGAAAATAAGAAACGTCCCATCTATATTGTCCGGGAACAAAATTAGGGAAACACTCTCATCCCCGTACCTTAGAAACGTGTTTTCACATACTTTGCTATTTTTTTACAGAAACGGCATAGCCCACAAGCAGTAGCTGCTCACTGGCTATGCCGGATATTTCTGTCTTCTTATACAGAACCTCTATTTTAAATATCTAATTTTCTTTCCACGCTTTTACTTCTGTTCTAATCCAGTCTGCCCAGTCTTCGATTCCTTCTCCGTTTTTGGCAGAAATTGGAATAATTTTTATATCAGGATTTAATTTCTTTACTCTTTCCTTGCATGCTTCTAAGTCAAAGTCAAAGTAATCCATGGCGTCTATTTTATTAATCAAGAGTACGTCACAGATACTGAACATCAGAGGATATTTCAGAGGTTTATCATCTCCCTCCGGTACACTCAGAATCATAGCGTTTTTGGAAGCCCCTGTGTCGAACTCTGCCGGGCAGACGAGATTTCCCACGTTCTCCAAAATAGCCAAATCAATCTCCTCTGTTCCAAGGCCTTTGATTCCCTGGCGGGTTATATCTGCATCCAGGTGGCACATTCCGCCGGTGTGAAGC
>JAAWLS010000184.1 GCA_022798035.1 Lachnospiraceae bacterium
GTTTACCGTCATTTTCAGATAATCTTCCTCACGGCTGGCGCCCATATTAAAAAATAACTGGCCGATTTTTTCATCTAACGTCATGGACGCTATGGTGTCTTCCACCCACCTGCAGTCCTCCTCTGACAGATAAAACGGCTTTGCCTTCATGTCTACCATGATTTTCTTTTCCCTCCATTGCTTTCCTTTTCTGAATCACGATTCAAATGATTCAAAAACTGTTGTGATTTTTCCTGCTGATACTGCTCTCCATACGTGCCCTGCCAAAGGTGTTTCAGCCCCTTTGTGCGGAACTCTTCCCAGCTCTCTGTCTCATGGCGCACCAGAATCGGATAGAAATACACGCCGTTTTTTTCGGCGGCCTGCATATCTCCGGGCGCGTCTCCGCACATCACCACATGCTCTTTCTCATATCCCTGCCTCAGCAGTTTTTCAATGCAGAAGGCTTTGCTTCCAGCGTCCTGCGCCAGTACCACGTCTGTGTATTTAAGCAGACCATGGAGATTCCATTCCTCTAAGACGGCGTCGCGATTGGCGCTGGACACTACCGCGATATCTGCATTTTTCCCAGCCTCCTCCAAGGCTTCTTTCACGCCGTCAAAGGGCCGCTTTTCTTCCTGAGGCAGTTTTTCCACCGCCTGATTTACGGCCGTGCTCCAGGAAAGCGCTTTTTGCAGGCAGAGATTGTCCTTTTTCTCTATCTCCCGTTTCAGGGCGGCATTGGACAATTCAGACGTCTCTTTCACCCAGGATTCCAAGGTTTCCAGCCCTTGGATTTCACAGTATTTCTCCTGTATTTCTCTCAAGGCTTTTGCCAGCCCCTGAAAACGATTGATGCCCCGGCTCATGGTGTAGAGATTGATTTCATTCCAGCGAAAGAGAATCTCATCCCTCCAGTTTTCCAGTCTCCACTCTGCCACCATGGCAGGACCGAAACAGCGAAAGTGTTTTACATCCATGGTATTCATGGCGCAGCCGTCGCTGTCCACACAGATTAAAAAATCTTTTCGCTTTCTGCAGTCAGAATCTTTACGCCCCATGGTTCTCTCCTTCTTTTCTGCGGCGGGCCAGTTCTGCCACATTGGCTTCCACCTGTTTTTTGCCCAGAGGATAAATCAGCCACAGAAAGAGGGCAACCAGCACAAATCCGATGGTAGGCGCAATGCAAGAGAGGCGGAAAATTCCTTCCGTAACCTCCGCGTCAAAAGCCGTAGCCTGGGTATATCCAATCAGGGAAAGCAGCGCTCCCACTAATCCGGAAGACAACGCCTGTCCAATCTTTCTGGCAAAAGAATACACAGCGTAAATGGTTCCGTCTTCCCGGACGCCGTTTTTCACTTCCGCATCGTCGATAACGTCCGTAATCATCGCCCAGATGATGGTGTTGAAAAATCCAAGTCCCACGTATGCTGCTGTAAAAAAGGCCACGTACACATAGGGATTTTCCGGGTGGGCAAACAGACAGGTGAGAAAGATAACTGCCGATGCCAGACAGGACACAATGGACAGTTCTTTTTTTCCGAATTTTGTGGATAATTTTACCGCCAGAGGCGCGCAGATAACCAATACTGCCACAGAGCCTGTCACGGAGGACAGAGACTGGGCCGCCGCGCTTCCATAAAAATTGGGAAACACAAATCCTGCCATTCCCTGCATCGTCAGCATAGCTAAAAGCAGGGCAATGGCCGCCGCGATAATTCCCAGCAGAGAACGGTTCGTCACAAGGCTTCCAAACAGTTTCCCCAGCTCTAATTTCTGGTTGTTGGCCGGAACATCCACCCGCTCCCGTACCAGATTAAAACAGAGCAGGTAGCAGATAATGGCCAGAATACTGAAAATACCTGCAATCACTGTCATACGAGGGCCTGAGAGCACCGTGTTGCCATTCACTGTCACATAGGCAAAAATTGGCGTGCCTGCGCCGATAACCAGCCCGGCCAGCGTCGCTCCGATGGTTCTCCAGGTAGAGAGTTCCGCACGGTCCTTGGGGTCGGAAGAAATGGCGGAGGCCATGGAACCGTAGGGAATATTGATAGAGGTATAGAAGATGGAGCCCCACAGTATGTAGGTCACTGCCATCCAAACCACCCGAAAACCATATGCTGCATTTACAAAAGCCGACTGATAAATCAAAAACGATGCAATGGCTACAGGGCCGCACATCCTTTTAATCCAGGGACGGAATTTTCCATCTTTTGTGGGCCTGGAACGGTCCACAATCTGTCCCATGGTAACGTCTGTGAAGGCGTCCACAAAACGGGCCGCCATCATCAGCATTCCCACTACGGTTGCATGGATTCCCATGACATCCGTATAAAATTTCAGCATAAAGCTGGAAGATAAAATAAAGGTAAAATCATTTCCAAAATCACCAAACATATAACCTAACTTGTCCCTCATTCCAAACGGACGGATGGAAGAAGTCCCTGAGGCAGTATTTGATTCCATAAATTAGTTCCTCTCTTTCCTTTTCCATAACCGTTCAGCTCCTCATTTTGGCTGGCTGAACGGCTGCTGCTGTTTATAGTATTTATCTTTTTTCTTTTGCTATTCTTCGTTTTTCTTATTTTTTATATGAACTATTCAAAACCTCTGTTAAGGGCGTATGACAGTATAGCCGGAATGTCTGTGGCTTGGGGTTCTGACATAGTTACTTTTTGTCAATCAAAATCAGCTGGGCATTAAGGCTTTCCGCAAATCCTTCCGGCATCATGCTGCCTGCCATATGCACCATGGCTTCCGGCGTCATGGATTTCATCATATCCCACATGCCCACACCCGGAGCCAGTTCAAAATTCGTAGCCAGTTTCACAGCCTTTGCCGTGACTTCCATGGCTTCCGGGGATTTAGAAATTTCCTCCAGTGTACAGCGGATATTGTATTTTCCCTCCGGAAACTCCATGGGGGCTTTTAAGTCCAAATCTCCCATAAGGCTGAACCAGTTAGCCACGCCTTCCGCCCGCTCATTTACCTCCGGAAGCACATAGATGGAAGGTTCTTCTTCCACCCGCTCAATGGTTATACTGTCCTGACAGTTCCCGGCTGACGCCACAATGGTGCTGAACCCATATTCCAGTGAAACCTGGAATACAAATACTTTGTCTGCGCTCTGCACCCCTGACAATGTTCCATTGATAAACAGCGCAACCACCGGCTGATTGGAATAGACGCGGATTTCCGTTGTCTCCCCTGCACGTTTGGCATACCGGCGGCCGCAGAGATGCACCATGGGCTCTTTGTTCCAGTAAGCCTTATAAATATAGTAGCTGTCTTTTTTCGTCCTCCTGTCCATGGTGACAAGTCCTTTGTTGTTTCTCCCGGCCACGCCGCCTTCGTGTCTGGCGGCACATCCAAAGTCAAACATATTCCACACATGGCTGGACCAGAGCCAGGGCCGTTCCTCCAATACTTTTGCCATATGCTCATGGTAAAGAGCCTGATACTCTTCACTGTAGTCTTTGCAGGCCGGATTAGGCCCATGGTAGGTGATAATACCCTCACAGCCATACTCCGAAAGCCCCAGACAGATTTCCGGATGCGCCTGATGAAAATTATCCAGCCAGGGGCCGTTCTCTTCCATCTTCCCGCCATACCATCCGAAGTAGTGATTGTAGCTTTCCACATCGGTAATTCCGTGTACCGGGCTGTCCACAGGCGTCATGGACACATGGGCAATAGTAGTCAGCCGGGTATCATCCAGCTCTTTGCACAGGGCATTCAGTTCCTTGTGATTTTCCACAAGTTCTTCTGAGATGCCGCCAATCAAAATCTCATTGGAAATCCCCCAGAAGCAGATACTGGTATGGTTGTAATTTTGATAAACCAGCTCTTTCAACTGGGTAATGCAGTTTTGATGGGCCGCAGGGTCCTTGCTCATCACGCTGATAAATGGAATCTCCGCCCACACCACAAAACCAAGCTCATCACAGGCGTCATAAAAATCCTGGGAATGCTGATAGTGAGCCAGACGAATCGTATTGGCTCCCAGCTCTTTGATAATTTCCGCATCTTTATAGTGCTCCTCTCTGGTGAGGGCATTTCCCTTGTAAAGCATATCTTGATGGCGGCTGACGCCCCGCAGCGGCGTGGGCACTCCGTTGAGGATAAATCCCTTGTCCGGCTCACAGGAAAAACTGCGGACACCTACCCGGGTGGTAACCTCATCATAAGCCTCATTGCGCCTCTGCAGTGTGGCCGTCACCGTGTAGAGATAAGGATTTTCACAGTCCCACAAGGTCACATCCGGCACGTAGAGCCGCACCGCTGTCTGGTCTGCCGGACGTACTGCCCCTGCCACTTCTTTTCCCCTGGCATCCCGGATGCTGTAGAGAACGGTAAAATTTTCATCTGCGTTTTTTACCCAGGATTCCAGCTGAAATTCTCCTCCTTTTTCACAGGGGCGCGCGGAAGCCTTCAAGCCGATTCCGCCCCAGTATTCCAAGTCAAAGTGGGTGCTGGGAACGCTGATAAGATTCACCCCTCGGTAAAGACCGCCGTAAAATGTAAAATCCGCAGACTGGGGATAGACATTGCTCTTGTTTTCGTTGCTGCAGGCCACCACCAGAAGATTTTCTCCCTCTTCTTTACATTCCTCGGTAATGTCCGCCCGAAAAGCAGAGTAACCGCCCTCGTGATAGCAGACCCCTTTTCCATTTACATAGACGGTGGCCTGCTGTCCAGCCGCTAAAATCTCAACAAACACGTTTCCGTCAGGCAAGGGTTGTTTCGGCGTGGAAAAGGTCTTGGCATACCAGTAGCATCCTCTGTCATAACTGCCGTTTCCGTCGTGACCGTCCACTGCATTCCAAGTATGGGGCAAATCCACTGACTCCCATTCCTCCGGCATTCTCTCCGGAAGTCCCGCATTTTCCTGTATAAATTTCCAATCTTTGTTGAGATTGATAATTTTTCGCATATTGCTCCTCCTTTTTCCTGCAGATATTTGGTTCTCACATTCATTTTTTCCATATCTTTCCCCATTTTAGGCTGATTTATAAGTATTGACTCATAATAATTTTTCTAGCATAAAAAATAGGCTTCGCCTATTCAACTCCCCTGCCTCTCAATCTTGAGGGGATTGCACACTTTGACGCGCCGAGCACAATTGTGAAGCAATATTTTCTT
>JAAWLS010000185.1 GCA_022798035.1 Lachnospiraceae bacterium
TATTTTCTTTTATACCTGCTGTTTTATCATCCATTTCTCTGTTACGCTCTGTCATTTGATTTGCCCGCTGTTAATAGTATCTGTCGCCTGACCAGCCCGCACAAGATGAACTCCGCTTTCTTTGGAATAAAACAGAACTGCCGGCAAATCCCTGCTCAAAAAGAGGTTGATTCCCTCTGTGACAGAATAAGCTCCCACCCGTTCAAACGCCAGCACATCTCCAATCTGCGCCCCGTTCAAAGGAAACTGTTTGACTATCACGTCTGCCGCTGTGCACAGAGAACCACAGAGATTCCATTTCTCCTCTGTCCGTTCTTCCCTTTCTTCTAAAGAAATATGCTGTACATAGGGGAGCTTCATCGCCATCGTCTGTCCAAAATAATTCAGATGGTGGATTCCTCCATCTAAGATTCCATAAATCTGTCCGCTATTTTCCTTTCTATCCACAATGGAGGTGAGAAAAGTGCCGCAGTCTGCCGTCAGAAATCTGCCCATTTCCAGCGTAATCTTCCCGGAAAACTCCATATTACGGATGAAGCCCAGAAATTCTTCCAGCATTTCCTCCAAATGTTCTTCCGGTTCTGATTGAAAATAAGGTGTGAAAAATCCTGGCCCATACTCAAGCTCAGATAATTCTGTTTTCAGCTCTGTCTTTATTTCTCGGCAGAGCACGTCTAACTCCTGCAGTTCTTTCTCAATGACTGATAATTTCTTTTTCTGAGTTCCCGAATAATACTGAATCCCAATCAGGGAAAGTTCTTTGTCTTTCTGCTGTTCTGCAAACATGCTTTTTACAAGCTCTCTGTCCACGCCGAATTGATTGCCGCTGGTAATGCGGACCAGCGCTTTTACCTGTAATCCTGTCCTCCTGGCGCATTCTGCCAAAAGTTCCTTCTGCTGTTCTGACTCAATGGTAAAGATTCCTTTCCCCTGATAAGTCTCTATCATTCTTAAGATATCTTTCTGCTCTTTGCTGACTCCGGAAATCACCAGCCGCTCCATAGGCAGAGAATTGCGCTCACATATCCGAAACTCTCCCGGGGAGCACACCTCAAACCGCTCTACAAGAGGCTCCATGGCCCCAATCAGAAAAGGATTCGCCTTCATTGCGTAACATAAATCTATATTCTCTCTTTTCAAACAGGCTGAAATTCTTCCTACCCGCTGCTGTAGTGCATCTAAATCAAACACGTATGCGGGAGTAGAATATTCCTGAAGAACCGCTTCTATTTCTCTCTGTCTCATTCTGCCTCCTGTCACCTTTATGCCGTAAACTGTTTTTTCAAGATATCATAAGTCCTATTTATCATCTGAAGGGTCACAGTGTCCCCCGCAAGATTATCCGGATGATAAATTTTAATCAATTCCTTATATCTCTTTTTCAGCGCAAGCTCATTGTTTACTCCTGAAAAGAACAATTCTGCCTCCCCGTCCTTTATCGGCACTGTGTATGATTTATGCTGGTTAAACTCCTGATGGCAGCGCTCTTTTTCCATGGCGATATCTTGTTTTTCTCTGGCCAGTTTCTGCAGCTCGCTTTCCAGTATCTTCCATTTCATCTGGAACAAACGGGTCTCTTCCTCAAATCGCCTTTCTTCCATCTTCTTCCTATAATAAAATTCCCGCTTTTCCCACTCGAATTTTCTCTTGTCCTCCTCCAGCTTCTGCCGCTCTTCCTCCAGTATATTTTCCCTAGCCTCTTTTGCAGCTTCCTCCTGAATCCGCTCGCTTATAATCTCTTCCGGCTGATTCATCTTCTGCCTCCTTTTATCATTCCCCTGTAATCTCTAACACGATATTAAGGTATATATTGTATAGCATCTCTGCCATTATACAATATATACCTTTAAATAGCAATGGAAATTATAGAGGCTCAACGGGTTATCTTTACACTTTTCACATTGCTGTAATCTCCGTATACTTTTTTTCCGCTGAGCTTTTTGTAAGCCCGCACACGGAAACTATACTTTCTGCCTTTTTTCAGACCAGACTTTTTGTAAGTCACTGTATTCCCTTTTTCAATTGTCTTTATCTTTTTATATTTTCCATTGTCCGTTTTCATAGAAATTTCATATCCGCTGGCCCCTGTAACTTTCGTCCAGGTCAGCTCTGCCTTTTTACTTCCCTTCTGCTTCACACCGGTCAGCTTCACTTTCTTCGGCGTCGTCGTGGTTTTCAAGTTCTGTCCGGAAGCGGCATAAATATTTTCTCCGTTTACTTTTCGGTAAGACAATACTTTCAATGTATATTCTGCTGCAGGTTTTAATTTTTTATAAGTGTAAGAACCATTTCCCGTATATTTTGTGGAGACAACGCTTTTACCTTTATAGAGCACAAGCCGGTAATTGACGCCCTTCTCTTTTTTCCAGGAAAAAGTCAAGGAATCTGCTGTCTTTTTGCTTACTTTCAATCCTGTCACTTTTCCCGGTTTCTCGGGAGCGCGTGCTTTAATTTCTTTCTTGCTGACGTCCCCGCATATCTTGCAGACATAAGTTTCCTGCCCTTTTTTCGTCCGGGCAGCCTCTTTCTTCTCTGTCAAAACATACTGATGGCCCGGGCAGCTCACCGCTACTTTGACTGCAATGCCGGAAACTGTGCTGTAATTCTTTTTGTCCTGATGGTTATACCTGACGTAATAAGTGTAATTCCCCTCTTTCAGCAGACGGGTGCCTGACGCCGTCTGCCAGGAGAATCCTGTGGGAAGTTTCACCGTATCTATGGTCTTTCCGCTGTCTCCTTTCAGTCCTGCAGGCACAGTATAGGAAGGAACTGCTTTTACAATTTCCACTCTGCTGCTTCCATAAAAATCCTCATAACCTGCCCGTTCCACCTTATACCTTACCTGATAATTTCCTGTCTCTATCATGACGGGCTGTACCTCACCGTATTTCCCGTTTTCCCCGGCATAAGAAACAACATCTCCTGATTTCACTCCGTTTATTGTAATCTTTTTGGCTTTTCCGTCGTAAGTTTTCTTGATATTTTCTGCGGAAATTCCTTCCATTACTTTCAGAACTTCTCCCTGGCTGCTGGAAACGTGCACCGTCACTTCCACTGCTATATTGGTGACTTCTCTATAATTTCTACGGTCTTCGGACTGATACTTCACGTAATAAGTATGGCGTCCCTCCTCCAATCTCACATTTCCATCTGACTGCCAGGAAAATCCTCTGGGAAGAGCCACGTCCTGCAGATATCCGCCTTCTTTTCCCTGCAGCTCCTTGGGAACCTCATAAGTTGGAACAGCCTGGATAATTACCACCTGGACATTTCCATAGTAAGAATCACAGCCTGCCCGCTCCACCTGGTACTGCACCTGATAAGTTCCCGCGTCTGTCATTCTAGGCTGCTGGACGCTGTAAGTTCCATTTCCTAGTCTGTAGGAAACTCTGTCTCCCGCCTTCAGGCCTTTTACATCAATCCGTTTCTCTTTTCCATCATATACTGCATTGATATTCTGAGCAGAAATTCCTTCTATGACTGGTATCGGAGAATCCGGCATATCATGTACCGTGAAAGACTGTTTGCCCCAACTATCTGGCGTTCCGGAAACCCAATAACAAAATTGTTTCTTCTTTATGGTAAAGCCAAACACCAGCTGGTTTTCCAAGAGCTCCGGCCTATACACCTCCTGAGCCGTCTCATCTTGATTCAGCTTACAGATTCCCGTTCTGGTATTAAAATATATGCTATTTTTTTCCTCATCCCAGTCCAGACACATATAATTTCCTGTGCGGTTGTTCCACAGTTCCTCCTCTGTGTAGACTACTTCCTCCGCTGTGCCCAGAAGTTCCCTCTTTTTCATCAAATTTATCTTTCGATTTCCTCCATAATATTTGGAGTAATACCAATTTCCCTGCCGATAGCAGAAGGCCGAACTGATTTCATTCCAGAAAGCTCTGTCATATGTGGTGGAAGAAGCCGTATGTCCGCCGGCCCATTCGCTATGTCTATGAGTGCTGTCTGAAATCAGCTTGTCACTGAGCAGGAAATAACTGTGCTGGACCTTTCCGATACGGTCCCAGACCGGGTCATCCCAAGTTACATCCACATGAT
Source organism: Lachnospiraceae bacterium (assembly GCA_022798035.1). GTDB lineage: Bacteria > Bacillota > Clostridia > Lachnospirales > Lachnospiraceae > Petralouisia. The sequence continues at coordinate 4,057 of JAAWLS010000185.1, forward strand.
ACCAAGCACCGTCAATCAAAATCATATTCCATGCATGATTCATGCTTTCACTGGTCACAAGCTCGCAGGGAATTCCCAGCTTATCTTCCAAAATATACGCATAGGCATGGGAATATCCGTCGCAGACTGTCCGCCCGTCCACCAGCGCCCCATAGGCAGAGTGGGAATAAGCCGGCGCCGTACCGTTTAGTCTTCTCTCCTCATCGTACTCGCAGTTCAGAACAAGGTAATCGTGTATTGTCAAGGCCTTTTCCAAATCATTCATGGAGGAATCCACCCAGGTCAGAGCCTGCTCTGCCCCCTGTTCCAATTCCTCCGTTTGTCGTTCGACATTCTCTGGTGTGTCCCGGAACAAGATTCCATAGTAATACTTTACCTTTCCGGTGGCGGAATCATATTTCCATTTTACAGTTCCCTCCACATAAAAGAGTTCATGATGACTATTCAAAATCTGTAAGAAAGCCATCCCGGCTGCTCCGTTAGAAATCTCGTATTCTGACACGTCTATGGTAGACTGAAACTGCTCTAAGGAATTCACAATATAAGTTTCAAAATCGAGATTTGCTCTGGCCGAACGGCCTGCGGCTCTCGTGGATGCGGCATAACGTTTCTCGGGTTTCTGGTAATAAATCGAATCATAACGGTTGTCATCCGTAATCGTCAGCGAACCTGTTCCTTCATATTCTGAATTTGTCTCAGCGTATACTACTCTACCGCAAAACAATAGTACCATCAAAAAAACAGGCACAAAATATTTTTTCTTCATAGATTGTCCTCCTTACTTATCAGTACTCTTCATTCTTCATATCTTATATCGTCAAAATCCGTATATTTAGTGGAATTGTAGCATATTTTTCCCAAAAAAGATAGCGTTTCCCAATTAAGATAATAAAATAAAGGGGATTTGCAGTATATTTCATTTTAGCGTGACAAATCTTTCCTATAGAAAAACAAAGTGGGCAAGCCCACATCAACTCCCCTCCCCCTCAATCTTGAGGGGATTGCACACTTTGACGCGCCGAGCACAATTGTGAAGCAATATTTTCTTCTTGTGCGAGTGCGCAT
>JAAWLS010000186.1 GCA_022798035.1 Lachnospiraceae bacterium
TCATGAGCGGCATGCTGGTCTATGATATACAGCTGGCTGTCAAACTCCACCAGCCAGTAAGTGTCGAAAAGCTGTCCAATGATGCGGTGCTCTTTTCTGGCAGAGAGCTCCAGCAGTCTGCGGGGGCTGTTTTCTTCTTCTGTCTGAGACAGCTCTTCCTGTTGGGAAAGTTCTTCCTGCTGAAACAGTTTTTCTTGCTGAGGAGGCCTTTCCTGCTGGGGAAAGGCCTCCCGTTGAATCTGTTTTTCCTGCTGTTTTGTTTCATTTGTCTGCAGAGGCTTTTGGGGAGGCCTGGCTGCAAAGGTTATTTCCTCAGCTGCCAGCTCTGGCTGTTTCTGCTGTTTTTTCCGTTCTGAAAGAGGGGCCTCTTTAAGCTCCTGGTATTTTGCCTCGTAAGGGCTGTCCTTTCGTATTGCCTGCTTGACAGATTCCAGACGTTTGGACTCAAAAGGCTCCGGTGCCCTGCGGCTGGAAGCCAGATATGCTTTCCGTTCCTGTCTCTCGACACGCTTCTGCTCTTGTTCTTTGTCTAAACTCACCTGATATACCAGCTCATTTTGATTGATGGTATCGCGGATGAGAGCTGTGAGAAACTGATATAAAACCTCTCCGTTTTCAAACCGCAGTTCCATCTTGGTGGGATGTACGTTTACATCCAAAAGACTGCCGTTTATGGAAATTCGAAGTACGGTAAAGGGATATTTGTGCTGCATCACAAAAGACTGGTAGGCGTCCTCGATACTCTTGGCAATCAGACTGCTCTTTACATACCGCCCATTGACGAAATAATTTTCAAAATTCCGGTTTCCTCTGGAAATCAAAGGTTTTCCTACAAATCCTTCCACGGAAAAATATTCATTTTCTCCCTGAATTTCAATTAAATTTGCAGCAATGTCACGCCCATAAATGTGATAGATAATCTCTTTTAAATTGGAATTGCCGGAAGTATGGAGTTTTGGCTGATTGTTTACAATCAATTTGAAAGAAATTTCCGGGTGGGACAAGGCCAGGTGTTCCATCAGATTTCCGATATATCCGGCTTCTGTCTGCGGAGTTTTTAAAAATTTTTTCCGAGCCGGTGTGTTGTAGAACAGATTCCGCACCAGAAATGTGGTGCCTTCTGGCGCTCCGATTTCTTCTGACGATTTTTCTTTTCCGCCCTCTATGAGGTAGCGGGTGCCGCCAAGACTCAGAGAAGTCTTGGTAATCAGCTCTACCTGGGACACTGCGGCAATGCTGGAGAGAGCCTCACCCCGAAATCCCAGGGAAGACACGGTCATCAAATCCTCCACACTGCGGATTTTACTGGTGGAATGGCGCAGAAAAGCCAGGGGAATCTGTTCTTTTTCAATGCCGCATCCATTGTCTGTGACTCGAATCAGAGAAATTCCCCCTTCTTTGATTTCCACAGTAACAGCGCTTGCCTTGGCGTCTATGGCATTTTCCACCAATTCTTTTACTACGGAGGAAGGACGCTCAATCACTTCACCTGCCGCAATCTTGTCAATTGTCTGTTGGCTTAGAACCTCAATATCTGCCATAATATGCTCCTTATTCCCTTCAGATATTCCTAAGAAATCCGGGCTGAAGGGTGATGTTATCTACCAGCGGTTTTTCAGTTTACTCTGAAGCTGGTATAGTTTATTCAGCGCATCAATGGGCGTCAGATTTCCCAAATCTAATTCTGTCAGCTCCTGAATGATGTCGTCGTCTTTTACTGTATCAAAGAGGGACATCTGTGTCAAATCCACTTCGTCTAGTTTTTCCGCCTGTTTCTTTGTCCGGGCGTGCTCTGACATAATTGTTCCGGCAAATTCTGTAATGTCATGCGCGCTCAATTCCTCCGAAATGGCCTTTGCCCGTTCAATGACGCTCTCCGGCACGCCGGCCAGTTTGGCAACCTGGATTCCATAGCTCTTGTCGGCGCCTCCCGGTACAATCTTCCGCAGAAAAACAATGTCGTCTCCTTTTTCTTTCACGGCAATGCAGTAATTATTCACGTTGTTCAGCTTGCCCTCCAGTTCTGTCAGTTCGTGGTAGTGGGTGGCAAACAATGTTTTGGCGCCCAGAAGTTTGGGATTGCTGATGTGCTCCACCACAGCCCAGGCAATGCTCAGACCGTCGAAAGTGCTGGTTCCTCTTCCAATTTCATCCAGAACCAGCAGACTGCTGCTGGTGGCATTCCGCAGGATATTGGCTACCTCCGTCATCTCCACCATAAAAGTACTCTGGCCGCTTGCCAAATCGTCGGAGGCTCCCACGCGGGTAAAAATCCGGTCCACAATTCCGATTTTGGCGCTTTCAGCAGGAACAAAGCTTCCGATTTGCGCCAGCAGCACAATCAGAGCCGTCTGGCGCATGTAAGTGGATTTTCCGGCCATATTTGGCCCGGTGATAATGGAAATACGGCGTTTGCTGTTGTCCAGATAAGTGTCGTTGGCAATAAACATGTCGTTGCTTATCATTTTCTCCACTACCGGGTGACGGCCGTTTCGAATGTCAATCACGCCGTTTTCATTGATGGAGGGACGGCAGTAATTATTCTGCTGGGCCACCAAAGACAGGGAGGACAGCACGTCAATTTTGGCAATGGCTTTGGCCGTTGTCTGAATTCTTAAGACTTCTGCTGCAATTTTATCCCGAATAGTCCGGAACATTTCATATTCCAGCGATACCAGTTTATCTTCCGCTCCCAGAATAATGTCTTCCAGCTCCTTTAATTCTGCTGTGATGTAACGCTCTGCATTAGCCAAGGTCTGTTTTCTGGTATAGTAATCCGGCACAAGATTCTGATAAGAGTTTGTCACTTCCAGATAATAGCCGAATATTTTGTTGTATTTAATGCGGAGATTTCGAATCCCCGTCTTTTCCCGCTCTCTTTTCTCCAGCTCCATAAGCCATGTTTTTCCCTCTGTCTTGGCATGGCGCAGTTTGTCAATCTCCTCATCGTATCCTTCTTTAATCATCCCGCCGTCCCGAATGGAAATGGGAGGCTCTTCAATGATGGAAGCATCAATCAGCTGATAAATATCCTCCAGCTTGTCCATCTCTGTCCGGATTTCCTTCAGCATGGAAGTGTCAAACTCTTCCAAAAGTCTGTGAATGTGAGGCAGCATTTCCAGAGAACTCTTAAAAGCGGTCAAATCTCTGGGATTGGCTGTCTGATAAGTAACGCGGCTGATTAAACGTTCCATATCATAGATAGGATTCAGGTATTCTCGGATTTCTTCCCGAATCAATGCATTTTGATTCAAAGACTCAATGGCATCTAACCGTTTCTCAATGAGACGCTTCTCAATCAGCGGCTGTTCCACGTAACTGCGCAGCATCCGGGCTCCCATGGCAGTTCTGGTTTTGTCTAAGACCCACAGAAGAGAACCCCGCTTCTGCTTTTCCCGAAGTGTCTCCACCAGCTCTAAATTTCTCCTGGTGGAACTGTCGATAATCATATATTTGCCGGTGATGTACAGCTGCAGAGAGGTCATGTTAGCCAAATTATTCTTCTGAGTCTCATAGAGATATTTCAGCAATGCTCCTGCTGCAATGGTTCCCCACTCATAATCCTTGATGCCAAGTCCCTGGAGACTTGATATTTTAAAATGCTCCAGCAAAATATTCTTTGCTGTCTCATCGCTGAAATACCAGGCGTCCAGTGAGTAAACGGCAATTCCCAGTCTCTGCTTCAAAGCCTCAAAATCCATTCCCGTCATGTAAAAAGCCTCGTTGCAGATAATCTCGGAGGGTGCAAATTTATGTATCTCATCCAGAAGTTTCTGTTCCTGGTCCACTTCTGTCACATAATAATCTCCTGTCGTCACGTCCGCAATGGAGACGCCGTACTTGTCCTCCATATAGACAATACACATAATATAATTGTTCTTTGTCTCATCCAAAGCATGCGTATCTAAATTGGTTCCGGGAGTGACAATCCGTACCACCTCTCTGCGCACCAGTCCTTTTGACATTTTCGGGTCCTCCACCTGTTCGCAGATAGCGACTTTGTACCCTTTTGCCACCAGCTTATTCAGATAGCTTTCCATGGAGTGGTAGGGCACGCCGCACATAGGCGCACGTTCCTGCTGCCCGCAGTTTTTGCCGGTCAGGGTGATTTCCAGTTCTTTTGAGGCAATCTGTGCATCCTCAAAAAACATCTCGTAAAAATCTCCCAGACGATAAAAAAGAATACAGTCTGTGTAATCTTTTTTGGTATCTATATATTGCTGCATCATTGGTGTATATTCTGACACGGTATTACTTTCCTCCTGTTTTTTCGTACTTTTCGGCAATTGCCTCTGCCACTTTCATGCCGTCCATAGCCGCAGACATAATGCCTCCCGCATATCCGGCACCCTCTCCGCAGGGATAAATTCCTCCTTTGCTGCTCTCAAATCTTTCATCTCTTGTAATCCGAACTGGGGAAGATGTTCTGCTCTCCACGCCGGACAAAATCGTGTCTGGCCTGTCAAAATCAGGAATATACGCCGCAAACTTGTGCATTCCTGTACAGAAAGATGCGTAAATTTCCTCCGGAAACAACTGGTGAAGAGCGCCGAAATGATGATGCCCTTTAATGGAAGAGGAAAAACTGCCGTAGGATTTTGAAATTTTCTTTTGCTCAAAATCACCGAACAGCTGCTGGGGAACGGCTCCTCTTCCAATTTGAAATGCTTTTTCCTCCAGCCTGCGCTGAAATTCCACGCCGCTCAAAGGTCCAACAGCGCCAAAATCCTCCGGCGTCACAGTGACAATAATGGCGCTGTTGGCATTATCCCCATCTCGCCCGCTGTAACTCATACCGTTGACTGCAATCCGGTTTTCCTCAGAAGAGGCGTTGACTACATATCCTCCGGGGCACATGCAGAAAGAATAGACGCCTCTTTGACGGACAGTCATTTGTTCACCGCCGCAAAAATGGCTGTTTTCCAGATTTGCAGTCAATTTATAGGAGGCAGCTGGGAGACTCCCAGCCGCGCTTTTGTATTGATTTTCATCAATCATGGATTGGGGATGCTCCACCCGCAGTCCCACAGCAAATGATTTGGCTTCCATGGGAATACCTGCCCTATGCAGCATTTCAAAGGTATCTCTTGCGCTGTGGCCGAT
>JAAWLS010000187.1 GCA_022798035.1 Lachnospiraceae bacterium
TATTTTGCAGTTCAAAATCTTCATTACTGCAGAGGCTCATTCAGCGTCTCTGTTCCAGGCACCACAAACTTTCCGTCCCGTATGATATCAACGCAGGTTTTGTCCGGCCTCTGTACGGTAATTCTGTCCAGCTCATCATAGGGAATGGTAATATCCGTGTGACAGTTGAAGTAGGCTTTCTGAGCATCTTCTTTCCGAAGTATGGAAATCTCGTTGTCCCTCGCCGCAATCTCTTTTCCATCCGGATTAAACACAGGAGTGTCCTCCGCCCAGCTGTAGCAGGTGTCTCCCACTGCAAAATGCGGTCCCGTTTTCTCCGCAATCAAAATGGGCAGCTTGTCCTGAATCTGATAGTCAATTCCCATCCGGTAAGCGGTAGTGTTGGTTCCGATGGCAAATTCTCCCAATGGCAGCGTGTCGTGATGTTTCAGGACATTTTCTTTCAGAAAGGCCTGATTCTCCTCCTCTGTCTCAAAATTGCTGCAGGAATAAGTCTCTATCATTCCGTCCTTGAAATTGATTTCCAAATCCAGGTATTTCAGTCCATTCAAATACACCTGGCTCACAAAGAGGCGTCCATTCGTACCTTTCAGCACCGGAGAGGTAAAGACTTCTCCTACCGGAATATTGACATCCGCCACACAGTTCTCAAAAGCAGTCTCCTTTTCCCTGTCTTTCAGAGGATATAAAGCCACCGTCAAATCTGTGGTATTTTTCCCTTTACCGGTAATGTGCACAAACTCCCCTTCGTCCAGCACGTCAATGATTTTCTGCTGCATTTCCTGGTACAATTTATAATCCAGGGTATTTACTTCCACCGTCTTTGCAAAAATTTCCTCGTATTTCGGGCCGATTTCCGGAATGGGATAAGCGATAATCGTAAAGCTGCGCTCCTCGCCCTTGATATAGCGATTGGTAATCTGCATAGCCATATTAGAGTAATAGACATTCAGTTTCTGTTGTTTTTCACTGAACTGATAAGTATAAGGATTTGCTTTCGGTTCAAATCCTTCCTCTCCAAAAGTCTCCACCACTGCAGGCCCTGCATACCACGCCGCCTCTTTTTTTCTGGCTTCATAAGCTGTCTTTAGAACTTCCAACCTGCGCTCCACTAAAGACTTGTCCAAATATGACGCCTTATCTGATTTGTGGTCGTACTCGTACTGGCGGTTAGGCAGGGTACTTTCCAAAGTCCGGCTGCCGTTTCCTCTGCCGGAGAAAGAGAGTTCTCCGCTGCGCATAGTCACCGGCTGCAGGCCCATCTTTTCAAAATTTTTTACTGCCGCCCGCATCATCCGCTCAAATCCAATGGGATAACGCAAGTCTACAAATTTCTTTTTGGACAAATCTTTTCCTGTGATTTCAAATCCAATCCGATACCCTTCCGTATAAGTATCTGCCATGGCCTGTATTTCTTCCTGGGGCATGCGGTTTAAAAATTCTGCCGTCTTAATTTCATTTTCCGTAATATAGCTCCATAGCGGTACAGATAACGCAAATCCTCCAAATCGCTGTCCATAATAATACGTGTGTAAAAGTCCAAATCAGGATTTGTCTGGGCCATCACTCCAAATTCTGTAAACACTTCCCCGTAATCATGGAAAAACCAGTATAAATTCTGCTGAATCTCCTGCTCTTTCGGCAGCTCCTCTTCCTCAAAAGAATTGTAGATTTCCACCAGAAGTTCACTGAATATGGTAATCTCATATCTTCTCCCCTCAAAGACATAGGGAATCAGAGAGCGGATATCTGCATAGAGAGCGCTGAGAATTTTCCCGTAATGCTCTCCCAGCTCTCTGACGGCATATGCAGGATTGCCGTAGCTCTTCTCATAATTGCCCGGAAGGAGCTCTTCATAGAGAAGTCTGTTTTCCTGCTGCACTTCTTCAAGACTTTTCTCCTCCCATTTTCCGGAAATAATCTCTTCCTCCAGTTCTCCCAGACGCCGTAAAAAAGCTGCCGCATAACGGAAATAATTCCGATAGGGCTGCTGTACGGTTTCTTCTGTCTCTATTTTCTCCAAACGTTCCATCACCAGGGGAAAACGCTCCTTTGTCTCCTCCCGGTAAGCCTGCCAAATTTCACGATAACCCATCTCTCCTACTCATCCTTTCCTTTTATCCGGTAAACTCAAATCATCTTGTCAGCATCCAATGCGGTGAAAATATCAGTGATTCCATATTCACTGTGCTAAAATCCAAATACATAGACCGCCACCCAGCCTGCCAGAGTAAGACCGGAACAGACGCTTCCCAAAACAGGAAACAATTTATAACTTTCCTCTTTCAAACTTGTGATTCCAATTATCAAAGACACTGCGGACATCAGCAGGGCAAACATACCTGCACTTCCGATATACACACTGGCATTTCCCCTGCTTTGTATGGACAAAGCCACCATTCCGATTCCTGTCAGGACAGAAAGGCATGCCAAAGTCAGTGATATTTTTCCCCGCCTGGAGTGTTTCTTTCCTGCAAACTTAAAACTATTTTTTTTCTTTCGTCTCATACGTTCTCCTTATCCGGTTCATCCAATGAAAGACCAGACAGCCTATGGCTCCTCCTATGGTGTTCAGCAGCATATCATCCACATCAAAACTTCCCACTTTTGATACCAATTGAATCGTCTCCACAATCAGACTGCACTCAAAGCTGAAAAATACCGTATAAAGAAAATTCCTGCACTTGGGATAGAGTATCGGCAGGAAGAATCCAAAGGGAAAAAATGCCACAATATTTCCCACCAGATTCAGTATCACTGCCTTCATGCCCAAAGTATGCCGATACTCTATAAACCGTCTGATTTCCTTAAACAATTCCAGATTATAATGATAAGTCCTTCCCTCAAAAGTACGCCCGGTACTCTCCGCAAAAAACAAAAAATAAGTCAAGCAGATAATATAGACTCCGAACATGATTTTACTGCATATCCGGAGTATTCTTTTATAATCTTTCTTCAATTTTCCAACCCTTAAAATATGATATCTGATTTGCGTTTCAAAATTCTGGCACCGCTTACGACAGACAGCACTCCGCATACAATACCGCTCACAAGAATAACAATTCCCACGGCAATATTTCCTGCTCCTGTCACTGACATTGTCTTATAGATTTTTTCATTCATAATAACCTCCAAATTATGCCCCATACTGTGCATAATAACTGTCTATGGCTGCTTTCATTTCATCATTAATATATATATTTCCTTTATATGGTTTATTATACAAATATTCTACCACATCTTCCATCGTCACAATGGCATTGGCGTCAAATCCATAGAGCTCTTTGATTTCCTCCAGCGCGCTCTTCTCCCCTTTGCCCCGCTCCATACGGTTTAAGGACACCATCAGGCCTTTGATTTGGATATCGGCCTGAGCGCGAATGATGGGAACCGTCTCCTCCATAGATTTACCGGAGGTAGTCACATCCTCAATAATTACTACTTTATCTCCGTCCTTTAATTTACTCCCCAGCAAAATTCCCGTATCTCCGTGGTCTTTTACTTCTTTGCGGTTAGAGCAGTAACGAATCTCCTTCCCAAACAATTCACTGTAGGCAATAGTGGTAGCAACGCTCAATGGGATTCCCTTGTAAGCAGGCCCAAACAGCACGTCAAAATCATCTCCGTAATGGTCATGAACCGCCTTCGCATAATACTCTCCCAGTCTGCGCAGCTGTGCTCCCGTCACATAAGCTCCTGCATTCATAAAAAAAGGAGACTTTCTTCCGCTTTTTAAGATAAATTCTCCAAATTTCAACACCTGGCAGTCCACCATAAATTCTATAAATTCCTGTTTGTATGTTTCCATAATGTGTATTAACCTCCTGAAGGATAAATTTCTGTTCTTCGGCATATGCTGAATGGATGTCTGGATTCTGTTACGAAATGCCGAAATCAAAACGCAAAAACTTCAAATCCCGCATATGTCGTTGGGTTATCAAAAAATATTACATATCAGACTCATATTATCATAAGTTTTCATGGTTATCAATTAATTTCATATTGAGATTTATTTCATAAAACTATTTTTTTCGAGAATAGTCAGGCGTCACCAACTCCAGTCCAACTGCCTCACAGATTGGCTCAAAATCTTTTTTGTTGCTGGTGCACACTCCCAATTTCCATTCGCTTTTCAACGTTTCCAGAGAGATAATGGTATCTCCCAAGGTTTTGCAGTTATTTCCGCGGTATGCTTTTTCATCCTTGGTATTACAGTATTCTCCTAAAACATACGTGGAACAATATAGTTTATTTCCCTTTAAGACTTCTTCTATTTCCTTCTTGCGCTGTTTGGAACTGGTTGCTCTGTCAATTTGTATTGTGGTGTCTAACAGTAGATTCATCGTCTATTCCCATGCAGGCATTGTCTGCAGACCTTCCTTCATCATTTTTCTATTTAACTGCAGTAAATCCTGCTTCTGAACCTTTTTGTCTGTTATCATGGAAAATCCTGTTTTTAAAATCTGTATCTGTTCCTGGGAAAACTGTTCTTCTGCAGCATTCAACCGAATTACATTTCTCAGCAAAGTACAAATCTTTCTTCTCACATCATCTGTGCCAACTGTCTCGGTTTTCTTTAATCTGTCTATTTTACCTACGAGAATCGCCGCATATTGTACCTGAAGCCGAATATCCTCCGCCTCTTCCCACTCCGTTAAAATCTCTGCCGCACGTTCTACAATTTCCTGACACTCCTGCCAGTCATTCTGCCCCTGCACTTTGGTATCGCTCGTTTCTAATTTTCTTCTTTCGCTTCCTAGAGAAAAACGTCCATTCTGCTCACCTTCTTCCCAGAAAACTCGATTTTGTTTCATTTCTCACATCATGACAGCTAACCTCTCACCCCGCCGATTAGCTCTTTGATATCCTCCACGCCATACCGCTCCATATAATCCTGGATTCCCTCTATGATGTCCAGGGTGGCCGTGGGATTATAGAAATTGGCGGTTCCCACGGAAACGGCTGTGGCGCCTGCCAGAATCATCTCAAGGGCATCTTCCGCCGTGGCAATTCCGCCCATACCGATAATGGGAATCTTCACTGCCTGGGCTGTCTCGTACACCATCCGCACTGCCACTGGATGAATGGCCGGGCCGGAAAG
>JAAWLS010000188.1 GCA_022798035.1 Lachnospiraceae bacterium
GACTGAATTTTTCAAATATCTCTTCCACCGCCTCTTTGGAAAGGATTTCCCTGCTGCGTGCCTCAAAAGCCCCTAGAATATCTCTCCGCAGAACTCCTTCTGCCTCTTTGATTCCATTCCCGCTTTTTTCTATGGGAATGTAGTCTATCTCAACGATTCCCGCCGCGCTGTCTTTCGTTTTCTTCTCCTCTAAAGTAATTTCCACAATCAGGCCTGTATTCCAGCACTCTGCCGCCGGTTTATCAAAAATAAAATTCCCCTGACCGTACACAATTGTTCCTCTATGGTAATTTTCCTGACAGCCCACACAGTGGCTGTGCTGGCACACCACCAAATCTGCTCCGGCGTCCACCATACTGCGGCAGACTTTTTGCTGCTGAGGCGTCGGGTAAGGATAGTGTTCTTTCCCGCCGTGGTACAGCACCGTCACAAAACCAGCTTCCCTCTTTAACTTCTCAATGGCTGTCAGACTTTGATGCTCTGAAAATCCATTTGCACCAGAACCATAGTCCGATACCAGGGAAAATTCATGTTCCGCACATGCATAGAACCCTGCGCTCGTACCCCCCCCCGCTCCAAATTTCACTATTTTGCAGGCATCGGCTTCCTCTGGACTGTCTCCCGCTCCAATCATTGAGAGGCCATGCTTTTCCAGTAAGGCTTTCGTGCTTTCTATTCCTTCCCGGCCAAAATCTCTGATGTGATTGTTGGCGGCGGATACCAGAGTGGGATTCAGTGCCTGGATTCCTCTGACACAGTCAGTCTTAATTTTCAAGTTAGGGCCTGATTTCACAATGGGCTGTCCTTCATCCACCAAAGGCGCTTCCAGGTTGAAAATGCGCAAATCGCTTTTCTCCCATTTTTCCTTTAATGTTCTGCCCAGCAGACCTTCCACATCCCCTGCTGCAAACAGAGCCTGGTTCGTCTCTGTGGGAACCAAATCACCTGCTATCATAATTTTCACATTTTTCACCCTTCCTCTCACACCTTTGAAATGGTGTACAAATGCTTACCGGATTTTGTGGGCAGCAGTTGTTTTACAATTTCATAATTTATCTGACAGGCATCTCCCATCACTGTTTGGATAGACTTCGTCATTTTCTCAAGGACTTCCTGCTCCAGGCTTTCACATTTCAGTTCCATCCGCACCACAATCCTGTCATAATCTTCCTGGATAACCTGAAATCTCCTGACTTCTTCTAGCCCGTAGAACAGATGCGTAAAATACTCTCCGTCAATTTTCGTCCCATCCCGCCTCTTAAAAATATTGACGGTTCTGCCCTTTACATAGCTCAGGCACGGAAGATTCCTTCCGCAGGCGCAGTGTCTTTTTGAGGACATGCCCCCCACATCTCCGATTTTGTAGCGAATCAGCGGCATACTCTTGTTGAAAAGATTTGTGACAAGGATTTCTCCGTCTCTCTCTTCCGGAAGAGTATTGTTCTCCTCATCCACAATCTCCACATAGTTCAAAAAGGAGTTGATGTGCAGTTCATCTCCCTGGCTGCAGCTTACGGCAATGGCCGGCGTCTCCCTGGAACCATACTGGTTGACGACAGGGCACCGGAATACGGTTTCTATCAGCTGTTTCCATTCCGGAAACAGCGTGCCGGCGCTCACCACAATTCCTCCGGGCGCATAGACTTCCAATCCTTTTCCCTGAATAAATTTAGAGAGTTCATAGATAGACTGTACATAGGCCAGAATTACTTTGGGCTTCCAGCTGTTTATTCGTTCCACATAAGATTCCATGGTCTTTTCATCCATCCGAAAGCTGTTGAGAAATTTTCTGCGCTTGACAAACCGATTGATGATTTCCGCTTTCAAACCAATGGAGCCAGCTAAAATATCACGCTCAGAGCCCCAGAGAACCGCCGCCTTATCCCCTATTTCATATCCGGCGTAAGACAGAAAATAATCTCCGGAAGTCATCGTAAGCAGAGCGTCGTCGTGGCGCAGTTTTACCGGTTCCCCTGTGGAGCCGCCGGAAGTCTCTGTGTGAAATGGAATGGTTTCTCTGCTAAAGAGATTTTCTCCTTCCTGCCGAATGATTTCTTTTGTCATAACCGGAAGGCTTTTGACATCCTCTGTTATGGTTTCCAGAGAAAAAGACAGATTGTGCTCCCTGGCATACGCCTGATAATAGGGCACATGTTCCACAGCATACGTTACAATCTCATACAACTTCCGGTTCTGTTCCCTCTCGTTCTCCTGGTAACTTCTATATTGATTTTTCATGGATTTTTGGTAGATATTCTTTCGCTCTCTCTGCCCGCTCAGCAGCATTGCCAGCGGATAATTGATATATTTTATAATATATTTCACTGCGTCCATCTACAGATTCTCCTTGTACCAGTCAATGGCCAGTTCCAGTCCCCGCTCAAAATTGTACTCGGGTTCATACCCCAGCCATTCTCTTGCCTTGCTGATATCTGCGTTGGAGTGTTTGATATCCCCTGCCCGCTCAGGCCCAAACTGAGGTGCAATGTCTTTCCCCAGTTTTTCACACATAATATGGTACAAATCAATCAGGTATTCCCTGCCGCCATAAGCGATATTGTAGGCCTGTCCCCCTGCTTCATGAGGGGCTTTGCAGGCTTTCAGATTCGCCTCAATCACATTTTCAATGTAAGTAAAGTCCCTGGACTGTCTGCCGTCTCCATGAATGGTGGGGGCCTCTCCCTTCAGGAGCATTCGAATGAACTTGGGAATCACTGCGGCATAGGCTCCATCTGGGTTCTGTCTTCTTCCAAACACATTGAAGTATCGCAGGCCGTAAGTGTCCAGTCCGTACAGTTTGTAGTACAGCCTGCCATACTCTTCATCCACCCGTTTCGTCAGTGCATAGGGAGAGAGAAGATTTCCCTCCTGTCCCTCTTTTTTGGGCAGCACCGGATGGTCCCCATAGACGGAAGAACTGGAGGCATAAACAAATTTTTTTACCTTTTTCTGCCTGGCCGCTTCCATCATGTTTAAGGTTCCGCGGATATTTACTTCCTCGTAATACAAAGGCATCTCAATACTTCTGGGTACGCTTCCCCAGGCCGCCTGATTTAAAACGTAATCTGCTCCTTCGCAGGCTTCCAGACAAGTGTTCAAATCCGTAATGTCGCCTTTGATAAACTGGTAATTTGGATGTTCCAGAAATAAATCCACATTCTCCTGTTTTCCTGTAGAGAGGTTATCCAGGCACCGGACCCGGCACCCCATATTCAAAACGGCCTCGCATAAGTTAGAGCCGATAAATCCTGCTCCTCCTGTCACCAGAAAGACCGCGTCTTTTTCAAATTCTAATTCCTGATAACTCATTGTGATTCTCCTTTAATTCCCGCCAAAATCCTGACCGCAGCGTGTTTCAGCAAATCTTTTGCCGATTTCCCGGTAAGTCTCGTAACAGCAGTCTTTCCAAACGCCTCTATAACCTCCAGTAAAAATAACCTGCTTTCTCATATTCCTTTCTGTCATACATGCCTTTCAAATCAAACAGGATTTTCTTGTCATCTCTGTAATATTTATCCATCTGCGTCCTTGAAATTTCCTGAAAAACATCGTGCTGTACGCAGACTGTCACCACATCTGCCTGCCCCAGTTCTTCCATAGACACAATATCAACGCCATAGAGTCTTTTGGCCTCTTCCCTGTCTGCCACATCATCCGCAATCACCGGCTCAATGCCATACTCCCGAAGCTCTGTCACAATATCAATGACCTTTGTATTTCTGGTGTCCTGACAGTTCTCCTTAAAAGCAAATCCCAGCAGCGCTACTTTGGAATGGCGGATGCTTTTGTCCGCTTTAATCAAACTTTTCACAATGTTCTCTGCCACATATTTTCCCATATCATCGTTAATCCGCCGTCCTGCCAGAATCACCTGAGAGTGGTATCCCAACTGCTCTGCCTTGTGGGTCAAATAATAGGGGTCTACCCCGATGCAGTGTCCCCCTACCAGACCTGGATAGAATTTCAGGAAGTTCCACTTTGTCCCCGCCGCTTTCAGTACGCTCTGGGTGTCAATGCCCATTTTATTGAAAATAATGGACAGTTCATTCATAAAGGCAATGTTGATATCCCGCTGGGAATTCTCAATTACTTTAGCGGCCTCAGCCACTTTAATACTCTCAGCCCGGTGAACCCCTGCCTCCACCACCAGCTCATAGACGTCTGCCGTCAAATCCAGTGTTTCTTCATCCATGCCGGACACAATCTTTGTGATGCTCTCCAGGCGGTGAACCTTGTCTGCTGGATTAATCCGCTCTGGGGAATAACCCACCTTAAAATCCTGTCCGCATCTCATATTAGATTCTGCCTCCAGAATCGGCACGCAGATTTCTTCCGTAACGCCGGGATATACCGTGGACTCGTAAACCACTACAGCCCCTTTTGTCAAGTTCCTGCCTACCAGCCGGCTGGCCTCCTCCACCGGAACCAGATTCGGCGTATGGTCCTTATTTACCGGGGTGGGCACTGCCACAATGATAAATTTTGCCTCTCTCAGCTTCTCTTCGTCTGACGTGAACTCCACGCTGCAAGCGGCGATTTCCTCATCTCCAATCTCTTTGGTAGGGTCCACGCCTTTTTGATACAACTGGATTTTCTCCTGATTGACATCAAACCCTATCACTTTTATTTTCCTGGAAAATGCCACTGCAATGGGCATTCCCACATAACCAAGGCCGACCAGAGCCAGCTTCTCTCTGCCTTCCGTCAAATCCGAATGTATGCCGCTGCTTATAACTTTAAGTTTTTCTATAAATCTGTTTCTCTCAAAAATAATTCCAGCTCCGTAGCCGGAAAGTTCCGCATCCCATACATCAAGCATGGCCTTATCGGGATTTTCTTCTTTCAAAAGAAAATTGCGCTGCAAAAGAGATTTTTTATATTTTGAAAGATTATCGTAATAAACAGGCTTTAGCTGACAAAGCTCTCTATCCATAAATTTTCTGCGTTTTTCAGGTTCATCCTTTACAATCTTCAGATCATCCGGCGAAAATACAACAACATAAACGTTTTCTATAAGCTCAGAAATTTTCTTTTTCTTCACGCCGTCGACCTTTATACTCTTTTTATTTTTAATAAAACCTATT
>JAAWLS010000189.1 GCA_022798035.1 Lachnospiraceae bacterium
CAGAAAAAAATTGATGAAGCGGCAGAGGGGATTGCCGCGGCTGAGGATTATGAAACGGTGAGAGAACTTCTGATGGAAAACCAGAAGCTGGTGAGAGAGGTGGATGAAAACTATACCCTTTCCATGATTCGCATGTATCAGGACACCACAGATGAATATTATAGGCAAGAATTTGCAAAGCAGAATAACGCTGCAGCGATGCGGGACAATAAAAAATTTAATCTTGCATTAATTTCCTCTCCTTTTGCAGAGAAAATCAATCAGGAATTTGGGCCGGAATTTCTGATTGGGTTAGATAAAGAGAATCAGCTGTTTGCGAAAGGGAAAGAACTGCAGGTAAAGGAGCAGGAGCTGACTGCCCGCTATCGGCAGATAAAGGCGGAAATGAAGTTTGAATTTCAGGGAAAAACTTTGAGTGAGGGAGAGCTGCGCCCTGTGCGGGAGAATCCTGACCGGGAAATCCGAAGGGAAGCTGTGACCGCTTTGTACCGTGGATTTACAGAACAAAAGGAAGCCCTTGGAGAAATTTTGGATGAGCTGGTGAAGGTGAGAAACGAGATTGCCAGAGTCAATGGATTTGACAATTATCTGGACTATATGAATCTGGAAAAGGGAAGAAGAGAGTACGGGGAACAGGAGCTGGCTGTTTTCCGCAGACAGGTAAAAGAGGAGGCGCTGCCTCTGATGGAGAGACTGCATGAACAGCAGAGGCAGAGACTGGGATTGGAGCAAATGACAGTTTATGACTACAACCTGGTATTCCCAGACGGCAACCCCAAACCTGCAGGGGATATCAAACAGTTATATGAAGCGGCAGGGAAGATGTACTATGGACTGGAACAGGAACTGGGAGAATTTTATGATGATTTGCTGGAGCATGAGCTGATTGATGCTGCATTTTCTACAAAGAAGGTCACAGGAATGGGATTTTGTACCCAGCTTTCCAAGACGAGAATGCCTTTTGTGTTTGCCAATTCTGATGGAACCATGAAAGATGTGGCGGTATTTACCCACGAATTGGGACATGCTTATCAGTCCTATCTTTCTATGAAGAAGCAGCCTCTTTTGGAGTACCAGAACATGGCAAATGATATCGCAGAGATTCCTTCAAAAACTATGGAAGTATTTGCTTATCCTTATGCGGAAGAATTTTTTGGAAAAGATGCGGAGAAATTTTTGTATATGCATCAGCATGAAATCATAAGCGAAATCATGTTTTACACTATGACAGACGAGTATGAGGCCTGGCTGTACGCCAATCCTGACGCTGCTTTAGAGGAACGGTGTATAGAATATGACAGAATATTTCATATGTTTCATCCTGGGGTGGACAATAGTGAATTTGCAGAGGAAATCCGTCAGGGGGCCATGCTGTTTACGAATATGGGGATTTTCATGTTTCCGAAATATCTGATTAGTTACGTACTGTCGGAAATGTGCGCCCTGGAATTCAAAGAGCGGATGGAGACAGAGCCAGAGCAGGCCTGGAGAGATTACAAACTTCTGTGTGAGACAGGAGGTTCTCTGGGATATGCAGAATTGTTAAACCGGTGTAATCTGCACCCTGCGTATGAAGAGGGGGCTGTGGCCCGGGCTCTGAGAGGTTTTAAGCAGAAGTTTATGAAATAATGCAGAAAGCAGAGGAGGAGATTTATGGTTTCAAAGCAGATGCAGCAGGAAATAATAAAAGGTTCTGCCATTCGCGCTATGTTTTTGGAAGGAAAAGAAATGGCGGAGAGAGTGGGAGCAGAAAATGTCTATGATTTCAGTTTGGGAAATCCCATGACGCCGGTTCCCAAAGCATACAATCAGGCCATGATAGAAGCCATAGAGACGGAGGATTCTCTGGAGCTTCACGGCTATATGGACAATGCAGGATTTCCCGGGACCCGGCAGGCAGTGGCAGAAAATCTGAATCAGAGATTTGGGACGGATTTTGACGGAAGCCATATTGTGATGACTGTGGGAGCGGCGGGAGCCTTGAATGTGGTATTCAAAACGATTCTGAATCCTGGAGATGAGGTGCTGGCTCTGGCTCCTTATTTTGGAGAATACCGGGGATATGCGGCGAACCATCAGGGGATTTTGCGGGAAGTGGAGCCGGACACCAGCACATTTCAGCCGAATTTGGAAGATTTGAAGGTAAAAATCACAGAAAAAACCAAGGCCCTTATCATAAATAATCCGGTAAATCCCACTGGGATTGTCTATTCGGAGGAAACGATTCAGAATATAGCGTCTATTTTGGAAATGAAACAAAAAGAGTATGGAAGTGCTATCTATATGGTGTCGGACGAACCTTACCGGGAGCTTGTTTATGACGACAGCAAAGTTCCTTTTCTGACAAAATATTACCGCAATACTTTTGTGACTTATTCTTTCAGCAAGTCGCTGTCTATACCGGGAGACCGGATTGGATATATTGCAGTCAGTCCCCGGATGGAAGAGGCAGAGCAGACTGTGAGCGGCCTGTCTGTAGCCAACCGGATTCTGGGTTTTGTGAACGCTCCGGGTCTGATGCAGAAAGCGCTGATAAAGTCTCTGGATGCCAGGACAGATATTGCGTATTATGACAGGAACCGCCGGTTGATTTATAAAAAACTGACAGAACTGGGATTTAACTGTGTGAAACCTCAGGGAGCATTTTACCTGTTTATCAAGTCTCCGGAGGAAGATGAGAAGAAGTTTGTGGAAGCGGCTAAAAAATATCACATTCTGCTGGTGGGAGGAAGTTCTTTTTCCTGTCCCGGTTATGTGAGGCTTGCCTACTGCGTCTCTTATGAAATGCTGGAACGCTCTCTGCCAGCTTTTGAGAAGCTGGCGGAAGAATATAAGGAAAAACTGCATCCCTGAAACATGCTGGAAATCGTGAGACGTAATATGTTCAGAGCGAAAATTGCGAAACGCAGCATTTTTCAAAATTTCATGTACAATTCAAAATATTGCGAAAGAATTTTATAAATTGTACATGAAATTATGATAACTTAGTAGTCTCGCAATCGCCTAGATAGAATACAGAGGAAAAGGAGACATTACAATGGCAGCATGGGAAGAAAATGTGCGGCGGGTGGAGCCCTACACACCGGGAGAACAGCCGAAGCAGCCTAATATGATAAAATTAAACACCAATGAGAATCCATATCCTCCGGCTCCCGGGGTGGCAAAGGCGCTGCGGGAGTTGGAGACAGACAATTTGAGAAGATATCCGGACCCATCCTCAAAAGTTCTGGTGCAGGCCCTTGCAGATTATTATGGGGTGGCTAAGGAGCAGGTATTTGTGGGAGTGGGTTCTGACGATGTTTTGGCTATGAGTTTTCTGACGTTTTTTAACAGCGGGAAATCCATATTGTTTCCGGATATTACATATTCCTTTTATGATGTCTGGGCAGATTTGTTCCGAATTCCCTATGAGTGTCCGCCTTTGGATGAAGATTTTAAAATCTGCACCGAAGATTATCTGAGGGAGTGCGGTGGAATTGTAATTCCAAATCCCAACGCCCCCACCGGAATAGAAAAGGATTTGAAAGAATTAGAGCAGATTATTGCGGGAAATCCGGGAGTAATTGTAATAATTGATGAAGCATATATTGACTTTGGAGGGACTTCTGCGTTATCATTACTTCCGAAATACGAAAATCTGCTGGTAGTTCAGACATTTTCCAAGTCAAGAAGTCTTGCAGGCATGAGAATTGGATATGCTATAGGAAACGAGAAATTGATTCGGTATCTCAACGATGCGAAATATTCCTTTAATTCCTATACGATGAGTGCGGCGGCTTTGGCGGCGGGAGTGGAAGCAGTCCGGGATGATGTGTATTTCAGGGAGACATTGCAGAAAATAATCAATACCAGGGAGCGCACGAAGAAGGAACTGCACAGATTGGGATTTTCCTTTCCGGATTCTAAGAGCAATTTTATCTTTGCAGCTCATCCAAAATATCCGGCCAAAGAATTGTTTGAGGCGTTGAAGAAGTCGAACATCTATGTCCGCTATTTTGAGAGACCAAGAATTGACAATTATCTGAGAATTTCAATCGGCACGGAACAGGAGATGGACTGCCTGCTGCGTTTTCTGGAAGAATATCTAGGAGAGAGTATATGATTCGAATGATTTTAAAAGGCGTTGTAATTGGAGTGGCAAATATCATTCCCGGCGTCAGCGGAGGCACCATGGCAGTGTCCATGGGAATTTACGATAAGATGATACATGCGGCAACCCATTTGTTTTCCGAGTTTAAGAAGAGCATGCAGGTGTTAATTCCCATTATAATAGGCGCAGCTATCGGCGTGGTGGCGCTGGCCCGTGTGATAGAGATGATGTTTGCCCAGATTCCATTTCAGACAAATCTGCTGTTTATCGGTCTGATTGTGGGAGGACTTCCCGCAATGACAAAGAAGGTAAAGGGCAAGGGAATCAAGGCAGGTTATATCATTGCATTTCTCATATTTTTTGGACTCGTAACAGGCCTTGCTCTGATGGGAGAGCAGGAGGGGACAGCCGCGGACCTGAGTTTTAATCTGATAAACGCGGTAAAACTGTTTGGTGTGGGCGTGATTACGTCAGCAACAATGGTAATTCCCGGGGTCAGCGGTTCTATGATGCTGATGCTGATAGGATATTACAATCCGGTGCTGAGTGAGGTGAACCGTTTTATTGACAATGTGCTGGACTTTAATATGCCGGGAATTTTAGACGGATGCCTGATATTAGTTCCTTTCGGCATCGGCGTGGCAGCAGGGATTTTTGTCATCGCCAAAATAATTGAAATTATATTTGAAAAATTTCCGGAGCATGCTTACTGGGCAATTATTGGGCTGATTGTGGCTTCCCCCATTGCAATTCTTTTGATGAATCAGTTTGGAAAGATTCAGCTGATAACCATTGTGACAGGTCTGCTTTCTCTTGTGCTGGGAGCGGCAATTGCCCTGAAGCTGGGAGAAGAATAGAAGTTGCTGAATGTACGCCTGGGCCCCTGTATGATGATCTGCGGAACGGGCGTGTAATTTCTCCCGCTTCCCTTATAAATCTTTAATTCCTTTGCCTGCATATAAAATACCCT
>JAAWLS010000190.1 GCA_022798035.1 Lachnospiraceae bacterium
AGCCTAATATTATGTGCTCATTCATGCAAGCATGATTCGCTCATAATATTAGGCTGTAGCCGAACTGTTACTTACACATTCCATTCCAGGAGTTTTCCCAGGAACCTCCGCAGCTGCTCCGTCTCTGGCTGTGTAAAAATCTGCTCGCTCTCACCGTACTCCATCAGCGTTCCTTCACAGAGAAAGGCCACCTTATCGCAGGCATGGCGGGCAAATCCCATTTCATGGGTCACAATGATAAAATCCATTCCTTCTTTTTTCAGTTCATGGATAATGTCCAACACTTCTGTGGTATATTCCGGGTCCAGAGCACTGGTGGGCTCATCCAGCAGAAGCAGACGCGGCTTTGCCGCCACCGCCCTTGCAATAGCCACCCGTTGCTGCTGTCCGCCGGAAAGTTCTGCTGGTTTTTTCTTCCAGTCATCTTTCAGGCCAAACCGTGTGAGCAGCTCCATTGCCCGCTCACAGGCTTCCTCATGAGAAAAGCCATGTACCTGCTCCAAAGGCACGGTAATATTGCTCCTGGCATTCATATGGCGGAACAATCCGCCCTGCTGAAAGACAAAGCCCAATTTTCGACGGTATTTCTGTAAAGCTGCTTCATTTGCCTCCACTTCTTCTCCATTCACCTGCAAAGTGCCTGTTGTGGGGGCAATCAAACCGCCAATCATCCGCAAAAGCGTAGACTTTCCGCCTCCGGATGGGCCAATGACAGCCAGCGTGTGCACCTCATCCGAAAAGTTCATGGGCCGCAGAATCAAAGGCCCTGTTTCAAATTGTTTGGAAAGATTCTGAAACTCAATTTTCATAACGGAACTTCCTTTCCAGCCTTTCGCTCATCAGAGAAATCGGCAGCGTCAGGCATAGATAAAGCACGCCCAGGAACAAGTAACATTCAAACAGACGGAAATTCACCGCACTGATTTCCCGCATTGTCTGGGTCAGCTCAATCACTGCAATCATAGACAGCAGGGACGAATCCTTAATAATAGAAGCAAACTGCCCGGTAAGAGCCGGCAGAGTCCGGGCCACCATTTGCGGCAGGACAACATAGCGTAAGGTCTGTCTGGGGGTAAATCCCACTGCCCGGGCTGCTTCCAGCTGGGAATTCTCAATGGACAAAAGGCTTCCGCGAATAATCTCCGCAATATATGCGCCTTCAAAGATAGACAGAATGATTACTCCCGCCGCAAAGCGGTTTGTCACTCCCCATGCAGTACCCACAATATAAAAAAACAGGTAAATCTGCATAATCAAGGGCGTACCCCGGATGAATTTCACATAAACGCTACAAAAATACCTTATCACCAGCAAGGGGGAACTCTGTCCTGCAGCGCTGAATACACCGATAACAAGACTTAAAATCAAACTACACAGGCTGAGCTTCAAGGTAACAAGAAACCCATCCCACACACGGATTTGAAATTGTCCAAGAAAGGAAAAATCAAGCTGTACCTGGATTGCATGAAGGGAAATCCAAAACAGCAGAACCCACAGCAGAATGACAAACAGTAAATTCACTGCCGCCGCCGCTGGCCCCACCTGTTCCTTTTTTCCTGCCCAAAATAATCCTCGTAATTTTCTCATATGTATTCCCGTCTCTCAATCTCTATTCATCCAAATCAAAAAACCATTGGAACTCCAACTCCTCAAACGCTTTTTTCTCCTCTGCCAGATGTTTCTCTGTCAGTTCCTCATAGCCGCCGTTCTCTTTGTATTCCGCTAAAAATGCGTTAATCTCCTCTAACAATTCCTGATTGCCTTTCTGCACTGCAATTCCCCACTTTTCCGGTTCCTGGAACGGAATAAAAACTGCGCTGGTAGTGTCTGAATTATTCTGCCAGTTCCGATAAATGGTCAGCTGGTCGTAAATAAAACCGTCTGCCCGGCCCTGAGACACTTCTGTCACACAGGCGCTCTCATCCGGCATAGCCAGAACTTTTGCCTTCGTCAGGTTCTTCTCCGCATACATATGACCTGTAGAGCCGGATTTTACGGCAATTGTCTTGCCCTCCTGATTTAAGTCATCTATGGAAGTGATTCCGGAATCAGCGTTAGCCAGAATCGCCAAAAGGGCATTTGCGTAGGGCTCTGAAAAATCTATCAGCTCTTTCCGCTCTTCTGTGATAGTCATGGAAGAAATCACAATGTCCGCCGCCCCTGTCTGAAGTGCAGGTATCAGGCCGTCCCAGGCTGTGTTTTCAATCTGAATTTCACGCCCTGCATACTCCCCAAAAGCTTTCATCAAATCCACGCTGACCCCGGCAGGTTCTCCGGCATCGTCTCTTGTCTCAAAAGGCGGATAAGCAAGTTCCATAGCCACTACAAGCGGTTCTGACGCATCTTCCATTTTTGCACCGTCTGTATTTTCCTTCGTCTCCTTTTCTGCATCCCCCGTATTCTCTTCTTTTTTCACATCAATCGTATTTTCTTTTGTTTCCTTCTCTGTCTCATCCGCATTTGTTTTGCCACCGTCTCCACAGCCAGCCATGGTAAATAGCAATAACGCTGTCAGCAACAATGCCATTCCTTTTTTCATTTTGTCTCTTTTCCTCCTTTTTCTGTCCGTTTTCCTATCTGTTTCTATCACTTTCAAAATTATTTCTTCTGAGCTTAAAAATAAAACTCAATAATAGAATATAACAGTATGTTTCATTTGTAAAGAATGCACCTGATTGGATTCCTGCATTTTTGACAGCCTTTCCTACTATAAAATGCCAAAAAGTCCGCACCATTTCGTAGTGCAGACCTTTTGACACTGTAAAATTGCAAAACACGAAACAATCAGAACAGGGGAAAACACTTTAATTGTCTGTATTGTTTACTGCAAATTTAACCTTTTTCTCAAAGGATTCTATCTCTTCCTGCGTCATTTCCTTCAAATCACTGATTTGTTTCTCATAATCCCGAATCACTTTCACGGCTGTTTCTCCCTCCGGACACTGCACACAGATACTGGAAACTTCGGAATCACTGTCATAGGGATTATCAAAAAAATATTTTACCAGTCTGCCTTTGTAGTACAAATTACATCCCGGCAGACGGCACTCCAATCCATATGCGTTAAAATTTTTATTGAAATAATCTCTCTCCACTTTCTCCGTTATATTGCCATTCTCATCCACTTTTGCGTAGGTTATCAGCGGATAGACATCCTCCAGAGGGCTTCCGGCAGCCAAATCCCCGGCAGCACTGTCGGACAGACTGCCCTTCGCAAATACGGTAAGAGCTGCTCCCACTAACAATACGGCACACACAATAGTAACGACTGTTGCTTTTTTAAATTTCATAATCGCCTCTATCCTTTCTTGTACTGGGTTTTTCCCAAAACCGTTGGAAAACAGCATGGGACGGCATTGCTTCTCTGCAAATTGAACAATGGCTGCTGCATATTCCTTTTTTGCCTGTTCTCCAAACAGTGCAATCACTTTCTCATCGCAGGACAGCTCCAGGTCACGGTGATACAGTGCATACATCACCCACACCATAGGATGAAACCAGTGAATGCAGACTGCCGGCAGCAGAACTATTTTCCTGAAGTTATCTGCTCTTTTCACATGTATCATTTCATGAGTAAGAACATAGTTTAATTGCCTGGCGCCCGTTGTATTCACGCTTTTGGGCAGTATGATTTTCGGAGATAAAATTCCAACGGCCAGCGGGGACGAAATCCTGTCTGAAATCAATAGTTTGACAAAATCCGGAATATTTGACATCTGTCTCAGCTTTTCTTCCATTTCTTTTGGAAGCGGCAGGGCTTCTTTCATTCTGCGGCTTTCTCTCACATACATGGAGAGGAATACTGCGGATAATATCACCATACCTGCCAGCCAGATTATAGCAAGCCAATCCATATGGTTCAAAAGCCCTGCCTCCGGCACCTCCGGAATCCAATCCTTTCCGCTGCTCTGTGAAATATTTCTGCCTGCTTCCGGCAGCGATAAAAGCTCACCTCTGTCCGCTCTGCAAAAGCCACTGTCCGCAGCAGTTTTCAGAGCGCTGACTGCCGGGGAAGCAATCCCATAAGAAAACGGCAGATTCACCGGAACCAGAAGCCTCAGCAAAACGATATCCCACAGCAGTATAAACACTTTTTTGGGAATTTTGTGAATGGCAAATGCGCGGAGAACTACAATCAGCAGAATCAAAGCTCCGCCGGAAAAGCCCATGGTAAACAGCATCGGATTCACCTCACTTGATTTGTTCCACCAGTTCTTTTAACTGCTGCAGTTCCTCTTTTGTAAGAGATTTTTCTGATAAAAAGGCTGCAAAAAATTTCTGTTTCGAACCGTCAAACATTTTTTCAATCAACTCTTCTGTTTCATAACTTTGTATCTCTTCTTTTGAGACGGAGACCCGGCAGCGAAATTTCGGCTCCAGCCGCTCTATGGCTCCCTTTTCTACGCATTTCTTGATTACTGTGTAGGTAGTGTTCCGGTTCCAGCCGATTTCCTCCTTGAGAATCCCGGCAATCTGCCCGGCCGTCATCTCGCCTGCTTTCCACAATATCTCCATAACTTTCAATTCTGAATCAAATAATTTCATACCTGCTCCTTTGCATCTGCGTACACAAAACCCATACAAATTTTCTGCCAGACTAAAATGACTATTGCAATAGTATTTATAACTTTATACTATCACAATAGTCATTTTATGTCAATTACGTCTTTCACATTTTCTGGAGCCTTCTCTGAACTTCTGCAATCAGCAGCGGCTTTTTCCCGGTGACGGAATACACGCAGATTGGTCTCATATGAAACTGCAGTGCCCCCGTCTCTTCTCTCAGTTCCCGCTCTGCGGCCTGCAGGATGGATTCCTCTTTTTCCCGGCACCCGCCGGGAACTTCGTAAGTCTCTCTCTCTTTATGGCGGCAGAACACCCATCTGCCCTCCGATTTTGATACAATCACTGCAAATTTCAACAGTTCATCTGATACATTTTCGTAAAATTTCACTTTCATAGCAGAACTCTCACTCCATCATAATCTCTTTCACTGATACTTTTTCCATCTTCTTGGTATAAA
>JAAWLS010000191.1 GCA_022798035.1 Lachnospiraceae bacterium
TTTCCCGCTCCTGGCGCAGCTGCAGTTCCAGCAGTTTTTTCTCTGTAATATCCGTCATGGTTCTCTGAATCATAGGATAGTTATTCTCGTCCATTTTTAAAAGATGGGAATTGGCAAGAATCCATCGGTCATCCCCTTCTTTTCCTTTGACCTGATACTCAAATTTCACCATGTCTCCCACATGTTTTAGAGTTTTTGTCATAGATATTACTTTCAGCTTGTCCGCTTCTATTACGTGGCTTGCCACACCGCCAAAACCATCGTCGATGCACTCCTGCATACTCTCATAATCCAGCATGTCAAGCGCTGCCTGATTCATAGACAATACTTCATAAGTATCATTTTCTTTTTTCACATACCGTATAATCCCGCATTCAATGGTATTATAAATACTTTCCAGCAGCATCTCCTGTTCCAAAACTTTATTTTTACATGCCCTGCCATCCATAAAAAACGCTCCTTTGCCTGCCTGCACTTTTTTTCTATTATACCCTTTCACAAGTAGAGAAGCAAGAAAAAAAGGAATCATATGCCTGCATGATTCCTTTTCTCCCGTCTACTGAATCGAAAGTACTTTATAATCTTTCTCTTCCACAGCTTTTGTCAAAACTTCATTTGATACTTCCTGGCTCATAGTTACCACTGCCATACCTTTTTCATGGCTCACCGCCGCCTCTGACACTCCAGAAATAGCTTCCAGACATTTCTTGACTGCTGCCTCGCAGTGTCCACACATCATACCTTCAATCTGCATCGTTTTCTCCATTTTTAGTTCCTCCTTGGTTTCTTCTATTTGATTAATGATTTCTTGGTTCAGCGGTTCCATTTTCCGTCCTGCGCTCTGCTTTTTCGCCGGCTTTTTCAACAATTTGTCTTTGCTGCCGTCGTGAATGCGGAGCATATTCAGCCGCAGCGCATTTGTCACCACGCAGAAACTAGATAAGCTCATTGCCGCAGCTCCAAACATAGGATTCAGCTGCCATCCAAAAATGGGAATCCATACGCCTGCCGCTAGGGGAATCCCAATAATATTGTAAATAAATGCCCAGAAGAGATTTTCATGAATATTTTTTAACGTTCCGCGGCTGAGACGAATCGCTGCCAGAACATCACTCAGCCTGCTCTTCATCAACACAATGTCTGCCGCATCCAATGCAATATCTGTACCTGCACCGATGGCGATTCCCATATCTGCCCGGGTCAGCGCAGGAGCATCATTGATGCCGTCGCCCACCATGGCTGTTCTTCCTTTTTTCTGAAGGGTGCGGATTACATTTTCCTTTCCGTCCGGAAGCACGCCTGCAATAACTTCGTCTACGCCTGCCTGTCTGCCGATGGCATTGGCTGTCCGTTCGTTATCCCCTGTCAGCATCACCACATGAATGCCCATATTTTTTAACTCTCTGACTGCCTGAGCACTGTCTTCTTTGATAATGTCAGCAACTGCAATGATGCCTGCCATTTTATCCCCTTTTGCAAAAAACAATGGTGTCTTGCCTTCCTCTGCCAGCTCTTGGGAACGCTCCTTTAAATTTGAGGGAATATGAATTTTACTGCTGACAAAGTTGTAATTTCCTCCCCAGACAGGCATTTGATTCCAGGTACCCGAAAGCCCATTTCCTGGCAGTGCCTGAAATTCCTCTATTTGAGGAGCGTCTATATTTTGCTCTTTCGCATATTCCAACACTGCTCTGGCCAGAGGATGTTCGCTCTTTTGCTCCAATCCATAAGCAGTCAAAAGCAGCTCTTCTTCTGTGATACCCTCCGCAGGTATCAAATCTGTCACCTTAGGTTCTCCGCTTGTGATGGTTCCCGTTTTGTCCAGAGCTGCAATTTCCACCTTTCCTGTCTCTTCCAAAGACACGGCTGTCTTAAACATAATTCCATTCTTAGCTCCCACTCCATTTCCTACCATAATGGCTACAGGAGTCGCCAGTCCCAGTGCGCAAGGGCAGCTGATAACCAGTACAGAAATACTTCTTGCCAAAGCAAATCCAGCCGTTTCACCAGCCAGCAGCCATACTATCATAGTCACAACAGCAATTCCAATCACAGCAGGCACAAAGACATAAGATACCTTATCCGCAACTTTGGCAATGGGAGCCTTTGTGGCTGCGGCGTCACTCACCATCTGAATAATCTGGGACAATGTAGTGTCCTCTCCCACTCGGGAAGCTTCGCATTTCAAAAATCCCGATTGATTTGTGGTGGCCGCTGACACGGTATCACCGACCGTTTTGTCACAGGGTATGCTCTCTCCCGTCAAAGCCGCCTCGTTGACGGCACTGTTTCCCTCCAGAACAATTCCATCCACAGGAATATTTTCTCCTGGACGAACCAGAAAAATATCGCCTTTTTTTACCTCCTCTATGGAAACTTCCGTTTCTTTTCCATCCCGCAGAATAATTGCTGTTTTTGGGGAAAGTTTCATCAGACTTTTTAGGGCATCTGTGGTTTTTCCCTTTGATTTTGCCTCCAGCATTTTTCCAACGGTAATCAAAGTCAGAATCATGGCTGCAGATTCAAAATAAAATTCATGCATATACGCCATAACGCCAGCTGCATTTCCTTTGACCTGGGCATCTGTCATGGCAAACAGCGCATAGGTACTGTACACAAACGCAGCGCTGGAACCCAGGGCCACCAAGGTGTCCATATTGGGGGATTTGTGAAAAAGGCTCTTAAATCCGCTGATAAAAAATTTCTGATTGATTACCATGATAATTCCTGTCAGCAGAAGCTGAAGCAGGCCCATTGCCACATGGTTTTTGGCCAAAAAAGACGGCAGAGGCCAGTTCCACATCATATGGCCCATAGAAAAGTACATCAGTACCAGAAGAAATCCCAAAGATGCAAAAAGACGGCGTTTTAAAAGGGGTGTCTCCTTATCTTTCAGTGCATCTTCTTCCATTTTCCCTGCTGTTTTCTGCCCTCCTGAAGTCTCTCTCTTTGGAGCCGCTCCATAGCCGGCTTCTTCCACTGCCTTTATAATCTCCTGTTCAGACGCTGCGCCTTCCACTCCCATAGAATTTGTCAACAGACTGACCGAGCAGGAAGTGACGCCGGACACTTTTGACACTGCCTTTTCCACACGGGCGCTGCAGGCAGCGCAGCTCATCCCAGTTACCGTATATTGTTCCATTGGTACCTCCTTCCATTGTATATCTATTTCATCAGTTTTTGAAGTGTTGTCAGTAATTCTTCCACTGTTTCCTCTTTCCCCTCACGAATATCTCTGATAACACAAGTTTTGATATGGTTTGCCAAAAGCACTTTGTTAAAACTGTTTAGAGCGGCGTTTGCCGCCGCAACCTGGGTCAGAATATCTGTGCAGTAGGCCTCTTTTTCCACCATCCCTTTAATGCCTCTAATCTGCCCTTCAATGCGGTTGAGACGGTGAATCAAATCTTTATACTCATCCTCGGAGCGCTCTTTGGTCTTATGGCTGCAGCATGTTCTCTCTTCTTCCATTTCTTCCCTCCTCTTTGTAATACATCATTTATTTTTCTATTATAAATCATATTATATACCCTGTAGGGGTATATTGCAAGCAAAATTTTTATTCCTGTTGTAATATGAAATTATTTCATTTATAATATAGACATTATAAACAACTGATATCATCAATTATTTTTTTGGGAGTGACAAAGCATGAAATTATTAAAAGAGAAAATAAAAAGCGACGGGCTCGCTGTAAATGAACATATTTTAAAAGTAGACAGTTTTATCAATCATCAGGTAGACCCTATCCTGATGCAGGAAATGGGAAAAGACATTGCGGAACATTTCAGGGAGAAGAGCATTACAAAGGTTGCAACGATTGAGAGTTCCGGCATCTCACCTGCCATTATGACGGCGGCAGCTTTAAATGTCCCCATGGTCATCTTAAAAAAGCAGCCTTCCAAGATTTTGAATCAGGATTTATACCAGACGGTTGTGACTTCCTACACAAAAGAGACGAATTATGAGCTGACGCTTTCCAAAAAATATATTACATCTGACGACCACGTTTTGATTGTAGATGATTTTCTTGCAAACGGCGAGTCTGCAACGGCCGCCATTCGTCTCATCCGCATGTCTCATGCCACAATCGCCGGTCTTGGAGTTTTGATTGAAAAGTCCTTCCAGCCGGGACGGGAGAAATTAACTGCCCAGGGAATCGAAGTCTATGCCCTTGCCCGGATTGCCAAAATGGGTGAAAATTACATTGAATTTAAAGAATAGGCTTCGTACTTTGGCGCGCTGAGCATAACGGACACTCACTCCGCTTTTTCCTGCAAATAATAAGCCCCTGTGGAAAACTCTTTCACAGGGGTATTTCTCTATTCCGAATCTTTCTGGATTATTTTCTCCAACTGAGCTTCCACAACCCGGAAATGTTTATCAAAGGCTTTCATCGCCTCCGTCAAATCTCTCTTTACCAGCGCGTTATAAATCCCCCAGTGGGAACGCCGCAGCAATTCTGCCCGCATTTTGTTGGTTAGTATTCTCATCCGGAAATTTTCGATAAATTGATTTAACAGGTTGTCCAGCATGGAATTATATAAAATCAGCATTCGGTTGTGAGAACTTTTCACCAACATATGGTGAAATTTCAAGTCCAGTTTTGCACTTTCCTTTGCGCTCATGGGCTGGTCCATCTCAGACAAAATCTGATGCATTTCTTCTAACTCTTCTTCTGTGGCAGTCTCCACAGCCAGTCGAATTGCCGCATACTCATAACCAGTCCGGATATGGAAGATTTCAGAGTAATCAATTTCCAGCAGGGCCATCACCATATTGACTGACTTCAGCATATATTCCACGGGGTCGCACCTAACATAATTGCCGCTTCCCTGGAGGCATTCAATCAATCCTGTGATTTCCAGCATGTGCATCACTTCCCGGATGGAGTTGCGGCTGACACCCAACTGTTCTGCAATTTCCCGTTCGGTGGGAATCTTGTCATTTAATTTTAATTTCCCGGATAAAATCTGTTCTGAAAAATATTCAAATACATATTCA
>JAAWLS010000192.1 GCA_022798035.1 Lachnospiraceae bacterium
TTACACGTTTGTCAATAGAAGTCACATGTTCATCAAGAGAAGTTACACGTTCATCGAGAGAAGTTACACGTTTGTCAATAGAAGTCACATGTTCATCAATAGAAGTTACATGTTCTTCGAGAGAAGTTGCACGTTTGTCTAGGGAAACAATATTACTTTCTATAGATATGATTCTATTTTCCATAGAATCCATCTTGCCTTCCATAGAATCCATTTTATTTAACAATAAATCGAGTTTTTCGCTATCTGTCATAATCATACCTCCTTATGTAATAATTACTGTGCCGCTGGTGCTTGTAGTATAGCATATTTTGATAGTGAAGTCTATGGAATTTTCGGAAGTTTGGACTGAACCGTTCCTAAGGAAAAATCCGTTGAAAATAAAGGGGTTTTTTGGTATGATTAAAAATAAAGAAAGATTGCAACAGCAAAAATATGAACCACAGAGCGGAACGAAATGGGGAATGTTTTTATGGAACGGAAAATGATAAGTGAGAAATTTTTTATGCAGGGAGAGGAAACTCTGATGGAAGGAGTGCCATGCGGAATCTACTGTACCTGCTATAAGAAGCAGGAAGTGTCCGGAAATGGGAATCTTCACATGGTTTACGCAAGTACGATGTTTTATCCGTCGATAGGATATACCAGAGAAGAATTTGAAATTTCCGGGAATGATATCAGAATGATTGTGGCATGTTCGGAAAGAGAAGCCTTCCGGCAGCAGGTGAGAGATACCATGACAGGGCCGGACAGAGCAGTTTCACAGGATTATCATGTCTGCAGTCCTCAGGGAAAAGACTCTCATGTGTTAATTACCACAAGGAGAACAGAAGGGACAGCCGGCTATTATTTTCTGCTGTTTGCCTGTACAAAGTTAGATGCAGTTATGGAGAAGTATCAGGCATCGGTTAGACATCAGTCTAAAATGGAAGAGATTACAGAAAAATTAAATCAAATGGTACAGAAAATGCCTACCGGCTGTGCTGTGATTCAGGGAACAGAGCACTGGGAGGTTGTCGGCGGCAATGAAGAATTTTTTCATGGAATAGGCTATACGCTGGAAGAACTGCAGGTGATGGCAGGTGATTTTTCAGATATTTTATACAAGGAAGATATAGACTGCCTAAAAAAGATTATGGAAGAAGCAGAACACAATGAGGAAGTGGTTCAGTGTGAAGTGCGTATCTGTGAGAAGTCAGGGGAAATGCGGTGGGTGGCGCTGAAAATCCGCCTTTTCTATTATGAAGGCAGGATTCCCCATTTCCTTGTGGCAAGCTGGGATATTCATCAGCGAAAACTGATGGAAGAGGAACTGCATCTTCAGACAGAACGTTACAAACTGATGGAAGAAATCAATCAGGAATTTCCTTTTGAGTACGACGTGAAAAATAAGACCTTATTTATTCCGGCACGCTCTAATATTATTCTGGCAGACCAAAATGGAAACGATTACTATGTACCTATAGGAATTTTGGAGAAAGTGCTGCACAGAGAGGACTGTGAAAAATTCTTTCAAGTAATTGAACGCGCTTCCAGGGAGGAAGAGCATGGGATTTTGGAGTACCGGGTGAATATTGCGAAGGACGGAGAGAAGCCGGAATATGCGTGGCACAGAACCAGTTATAAGAGCATTTTGGGTGTGGACAGCAGAATTGTGCGGATTCTGGGCCGGACAGAGGATATTACCAGAGACCGGATTCAGCAGGATGAGATGGCGCAGAGACTGAAAAAGGATGACTTGATTGGGCTCTTGAATAAGCCGGCTACGAAAGCAGAGATTGAAACATTTCTGCGTAGTAATCCGGATGGAACCCATGCGCTGTTTCTGGTGGATATTGACAATTTTAAATATGTAAATGATACCCTTGGGCATCTGTTTGGCGACAACGTGCTGGTGAACATTGGGAAAAAGATTCAGGGATTATTCCGGGGAACGGATGTAATCGGGAGAATCGGCGGTGATGAATTTTTAATCTTGATGAAACATACGGATTCATTCCAGGCCAAAGCGAAAGCACAGAATATTTGCGACACGGTGTATCAGATTTATCACGGCAGAAATCAGGAAAAAGTGGAAATCAGCTGCAGTGTGGGCGTTGCCATGTATGGAACCATAAGAGAGAGCTATACATCTTTGTTCTCCAAAGCAGATATGGCTATGTATCAGGCGAAGGAAGCCGGAAAGAATCAGTATTGTACGGCTGAGATTGCAGACCCTATGTGGAAGACCAGGAAGGTGACGAAGATTGAGACAGGAAGCGGCCATTATAAAGCAGGAAAAGTACAGGATATGGACTTTATCTCAGAGGCATTTACCCTGCTTTCCCATGCCAAAGATGTGAATGATTCTCTGAATCTTTTGATGGAGCGGATTGGACGCCAATATGACCTAGGAAGAGTGGCTGTATTAGAGTGCGACAGGGAAAAGAGAGAATTGATTCAGACCAACTGCTGGACCAGGGAAAATGGAATTCTGCGGGAGCCTCAGTTTGTGGATAAATATGAGAATTGGGATGGTTTTTTCCAGGGATTTAATGAGTGGGGACTGGCCTGCATCAATGACTGCCTGGGGGATGAAGAAGTTTCCGAATCAGATAAAGAGGTATTTCGTGAACGGAAAATGCGGGCGATTGTCAACTGCAGTTTTTCCTATTTTGAATTGGGAGAAGGATACGTGTCTTTCTGTGATTTGGAGAAGCCAAGATTGTGGACAGATTTTGAAAAGGAGACATTTCTGGAGCTGTCCAAGATGCTCTCTGTGTTTGTGGCTCTCCGGGTACAGCGGGAAGAGGACCAGAAAGCAATTCGGCGTCTGAAGAAAAGAGACCCTCTGACGGGACTTTACGTTGAGGAGGCGTTTAAGAACAGAATCAAAAAGGAACTGGAGCGCTGGCAGGAAGATAAGGAATATGCCATTATCTATACAGATATCAATGATTTTTCTTATATCAACGACAATTTTGGACATGAGGCGGGAAATGAAATTTTAAAAAGTTTTGCATCACTGATTCGAGGCAGAGATTACATGATATCCTGCCGCCTGTATTCCGATTTATTTATCACATTTTTGTGGGATACTGACAGGGAAGCCATTCTGGAGAAAATTGTGGGCAGCAGTCTGTACTTCAGCAGAAAACAGAAAAAAATTTATCCTGCCTGCAATATTAGATTGACCACCGGAATTTATTTTATGGAAAATAAGGACGAGAATCTGGATATGGCAATTGAGAACGCCAACCTTACAAGAAAGAGCATTAAGGGCAACAGCAGCGCTTTCTGCCGTGTGTATGAGAGTAAAATGCGCAGCCAGCGGGAAGAGGAGAAGAAAGTACTGGCTCAGTTTCAGGAGACATTGGAGGAAGGCGGGTTTCAGGTGTATGTGCAGCCCAAATTTTATCTCTCTCAATTTGCACTTTCCGGAGGAGAGGCTCTGGTGCGGTGGAAAAAGAAAAGCGGAAAGATTGTGTCTCCCGGCATGTTTATTCCAGTGCTGGAGAAGTCAGGATACATTGTGGAACTGGATTTTTATGTCTATGAACAAATATTGATTTACATGAAGAACTGGATAAAAGAAGGGAAGGAACCGCCGATTATTTCCGTGAATTTCTCCAGGAGCCATTTTGAGAAAAACGGTATTTACGAGCGGATAATCTCCCTGACAGAAGCTTATCAAATCAATCCGAAATATATCGAAATTGAGATTACAGAGAGCTTGTTTGTGGTGGGATACGAGATGGTTAAGACAGAGGTACAAAAGCTTCGGGAAGCTGGATTTCGGGTAGCCATCGACGATTTTGGAACAGGGTATTCTTCCTTAGGAATGCTTCTTGATATTCCAGCGGATATTGTAAAGATTGACAGGAGTTTTTTGAACCGGGAAAATGCGGGAAACGCTAAGGAATTTATTCAGAATATGGGCAGACTGATTGAGAGTGTCAAGGAGGAAGTTATTTTTGAGGGAATTGAGACGGAGGAGCAGCGGAAATTCTTGATAGACTGCGGTTTCCGCTTTGGCCAGGGATTTCTGTTCGACCGTCCCATGCCCATTGAGGTGTTTCAAGAAAAATACATGAAATAAGCTGAAAACTATTGATTTTTTGCACTATAATCATTATAGTATATAAGGAAAGAATCAGTTACTATTCAGCTCTTGAATTTATGAATTTGAGTGCAGCATATCATAGTGCTGTTCCAGTCATTTACGGTAACAATAGGAGACACCCGTTGAGACGGCAGGTGTTTCCTGTGAATAGTAATAGATTAAATTCAGGCAGGAGGAAAATTGTAATGAAAAGATCTATGAAAACCATGGATGGTAATCATGCAGCAGCCCATGCTTCTTATGCATACACAGATGTTGCAGCCATCTACCCCATCACACCATCTTCTGTTATGGCAGAAGCTACAGACGAATGGGCAACACAGGGAAGAAAGAACATTTTCGGACAGACTGTTCAGGTAACTGAGATGCAGTCTGAAGCTGGAGCAGCAGGTACCGTACACGGCTCCCTGGCAGCAGGTGCTTTGACTACCACTTACACTGCATCCCAGGGATTGTTATTGATGATTCCCAACCTGTACAAAATTGCAGGTGAAGGACTTCCAGGTGTGTTTAATGTATCTGCCCGCTGTGTAGCGACTCATGCATTGAATATTTTTGGCGACCACTCCGACGTATATGCCTGTCGTCAGACTGGTGCAGCAATGCTCTGCGAATCTTCTGTACAGGAAGTTATGGATTTGACGCCAGTCGCACACTGCGCTGCTCTGGAAGGACATCTTCCTTTCATCAACTTCTTCGATGGATTCAGAACTTCTCATGAGATTCAGAAAATTGAGACTTGGGATTATGAAGATTTGAAAGACATGGTAGATTTGGATGCAATTGATGCGTTCCGCAAAAATGCATTGAATCCAAACCATCCTCGTCAGGACGGTTCCGCACAGAACCCGGATATCTTCTTC
>JAAWLS010000193.1 GCA_022798035.1 Lachnospiraceae bacterium
CGGAGTATTATCGCGGCGTACAGATAGAAGCGAATCTACTTCCCAAAGTACAGGTGGAAGACAAAGATGGAAACGTACTGGAAGACACAACCAAAAAGTTAAACGATGACATTCAATCCTACACCGATGAAATCATTAAGGCTTATCAGGCAGACGTGAAGGCCGCTGGAGAAGAAGGAAAAGAAGCGGTAGACTTAGAGTATGAAATCGTCACCGACAATGAGAAACTGTTTTCCCTCCGTTTTCTCCAGACTGTCACCATGGCCAGTTCCGCTCAGTCCGTAAAAATCTATCACGTGGACAAGAGTACCGGACAATTAATTACGCTGAAGGATTTATTTTCAGAGGGTGCAGACTATAAAACTCCCATTTCTGAAAATATCAAAGAACAGATGCGGACTCAGATGAAAGAAGACGACACAAAATCCTACTGGGTAGACAGCGACATCCCGGAATGGAATTTTCAGGAGATATCCGATACGGCATCTTTCTATATAAACAAAGAAGGGAAACTTGTTATCCTTTTTGACGAATATGAGGCGGCCCCCGGTTATATGGGCATTGTCTCCTTCGAAATTCCCACGGAAATCATCGCCTCCATCGTAAAAGACGGCTATCTGCAGACTCCGTAGCAGCGATTTCCACAGGAGCCAATCCTTTCCCTGG
Source organism: Lachnospiraceae bacterium (assembly GCA_022798035.1). Taxonomy (GTDB): domain Bacteria; phylum Bacillota; class Clostridia; order Lachnospirales; family Lachnospiraceae; genus Petralouisia. The sequence continues at coordinate 667 of JAAWLS010000193.1, forward strand.
GGCAGACGTCCTCACGGCAGATAGATGCCCTGCTCCGTTGCTATTCCGTCCATAGGAATATCATGGGGCTCCCGCACCAGATGTTCCACAATCTGGATGGAGTAGGCAGTTCCCAGCCTGCGGCACCGGGGATATCGGGAAAAATACCTGTCATAATATCCGCCGCCATACCCCAGACGGCCTCCCTGCAAATCAAATCCCAGGCCCGGCACAAGCACAAGAGGCATTTCCTCTGTCATGAGAGTATTCCCTTCCGGCTCCATCACATGAAAGCTGCCCTCCTTGAAATCTGCAAGAGAAAAAACCTGATAAAATTCCATGCTCTTTCCGGCAGTTCTCGGAAATGCAGTTTTTTTCCCCAGCGTCAAAGCCTGCTCAGCCAACGGCAAAAGGTTTACTTCCTTCCCTAAAGGGTGGTAGAAGTAAACCTTTTCTGCCGCAAGAAACCAGGGATGAGCGGCTATTTTTTCGCAAGTCTTCCTGGAGAGCCCCAGCGCCTGTTCCTCTGAAAGGCTCTCTCTCCTCTGTTTTAACAGCGCTCTAATTTTCTGTTTTGTTTCCATATTTCTCACCCAGATTTTCCGTGGTTCCATCTGGATTTACCACGTCAATACTGTCAAGCTGCGCCCGCAGGTTTCTTCTGATGTTTGCAATATACTCTTTTCGCAGCAAATCCTGCTCTTTTTTCTCAGATTCCGTCAGGCCTTCCGCCTTGGACTTTCTGGCTAACACATTGATTCTGTCTATCTTACTCTGTTCCATGACTTCCTCCTTTATTTCTAATGTACTGTATATCGCAGAGGCCAGCATACCTCCTGACCCGGCGTCACTAATTTCTCTCTATAAAGTCTGCAATGTAGAAATCTTCATCCCGGTGCTCCCGAAACAAAGTTCCCACAAACTCTCCCTCAAAAATCTGATGAATAATGCTCACATCCTCCCCATTGGCAATCACCATATCCACGCCAGAACGGGTGGCAATCTTGGCCGCCGTCAATTTCGTCTCCATGCCTCCGGTGCCTACGTCGCTTCCGGTAGTTCCCTTTGCCATGGAAATCACTCTCTCATCCAATTCATCCACCACCTGGATTAACTCTGCATCGGGATTGCTGTGAGGGTCGTCGGTAAACAGTCCGTCAATGTCCGACAGCAGAATCAACAAATCTGCTCCCACCAGAGAAGCCACCAGCGCCGACAGCGTATCGTTATCTCCAAACTGCATTTCATAGGTGGAGATAGTGTCATTTTCATTTACAACGGGAATAATGCCCAGCCGGAACAACTCCTCAAAAGTATTCTGTGCATTTTTCCGTGAAACATTATCCAACATGGTTCCTTTCGTCATAAGAATCTGTCCCGCCGTCTGATGATATTCTGAGAACATTTTCTGATAAGTCATCATCAGCCTGGACTGCCCCACCGCCGCGCAGGCCTGCTTCGTTGAGATATTTTCAGGCCGTTCTTTCAATCCAATTACTGTCCTGCCCACTGCAATGGCGCCGGAACTTACCAGACACACGTCAATTCCCTGATTGCGGATATCGCACAGCTCCCGCACCAGCCGTTCCACTTTTCCAAGATTCAGTCTCCCAGTGGCCTCATGGTGCAGGGCTGCAGAGCCAATCTTCACCACCACCCGCTTCTTCTGTTTAAAATAATCTTTCTTTTCCATACTTTTTGCGCTCCTCTATGTAACAATATATAAAAATCAAAATATCATAACAGCCTGCAGGAATCAATTGTAACAGTTCCGCTCATAGCCTAATATTATGTGCTCATTCATGCAAGCATGATTCGCCCGTAATATTGGCTATGGCTGAACTGTTACAATCAATTTTCTCCTTCTGTCATCACTGCATTGGGATAAATTTCTTCCATCCTCCCATCGGTAAATTCTCCATCTATCCATATTTCCAATCCATTTTCAGGCGGATTTCCTTTCGCCCGCTCTCCATACCGGGCAAGGGCCGCTGTTGAAATGCCAATATTGAAAACCATAAAGATGAGAATCAGATACGTCAGTACTGCTCCTGGTTTTTTGGGAATTTTTTCAATCCATTTTGAGAAAAGAGGGTAAAGCCTTTTCATCCATACCCAGGCTGCAATTCCCCAGAAAAAACAGTACAGCAAATTGATTCTCCCACCCAAATTAAAGGGAATGTCACTGTAATCCCAAAACACTGTCCCAAAAGCCAGTTCCGTAAATACGCTGCAGATATATTCATAGGCTCCGCCCAGAAATGTTCCTGCCAGAAAAATATACCGGTCTTCCCTGTTTCGGTAACGGTACAGAAGAATCGTGGCTCCTGCCACCCCGATGCCCCATACCAGGCTGAAACTCCCATACACCACACTGCTCCTGCTCATCCAGGTTCCCAGCACAATACGACAGAAAATCGTTTCCGTCATATCTCCCAAAAAAGCACCCAGGAAAAAAATCCACACAATCTTGTGAAAGCCGCATCCATAAGCAAATATGGCCTTTTGGCGCAAAAGTTCCTGTCTCTTTTCCTCAGTCTCGTCCTCCTCTTTCATATTGGGAAAAGCTTTGTTCATACGGCGGTTGACCACCTGGATAATCTTTGCCTGCAGAGATTTGGAAGCCTGATTCAGCCCCTTTGCAATCTCTGTCATTTTCTGATTCCGGCGTTTCATCTTAAGCAAAACACCTGTCGTCATAAACACATCCACTGCCAGAATCAAACAAAGTGCAAACAGCAGAATACATCCCGGAACATAGGGAATATCCCCCAATATTATCATCAGTAGAGGATTGAAAAATTTAATGGTAAAAACCCCCAGCATTCCCCAGACAATGGAAGCCGCCATACAGATATAACCGCCTGCCTGGAATTTCTTCCCGGAATAATCCCACAATCTCAAATGGAACACTTTTTCCAGAAGAAGCCCTGTCAAAAGCTCCATTACTGTTCCCACAATCATACAGCCCAGAAAAAGATAAAACCACTCTCCCCGCAGAGATTCCATAAAAATTAGTATAAAAACCATAGATATTCCGTAAACCGGACATAACATTCCGTTTAGAAATCCCCGATTGACAAATTCTTTTCTGCCAAGAGCCGCATAGATTACTTCCAGGCACCATCCCAGGAAACTATAGATAAAAAATAAAAACAATAAGTCATATCCTGTGTACAACATAATTTCTCTCCACAGATTTGGCATCAAAATCTTTTATCAAATAATCATTCGTTCACGATATTCTGCAGCCAGATTCCCTTCTTTACAAGAATATAACCCAGAATGCATTTTAAAGTTTCAATCAACTGACAGCTTAAATACACCCACACAATGGGAAGTCCTGTAAAATTAGCCAGTACGTAGGCCAGCGGAATGTCAATGGCCCACACATACACACTGTCAAACAGCACGGTAATCCAGGTCTTCCCTCCGGAACGCAGTGTAAAATAACAGCCGTGCATAAAGGCATATAAGGGCATGCACCCGGCGGAAATCAGAATAAACCTGGTGGCAAGAGACTGCACTTCCCCGGAAGTATTATACATCAATGGGAAGAACGGCGAAATCACCGCCAGCAGACTGCCAAACACCAGACAGGTGGACACCGTAAAAAACAAAAGTTTGCGGTCCGTATCTTTTGCCTCCTCCATTTTTCCGGCTCCTAACAGCTGTCCCACCAGAATGGCAATGGCGCTTCCAATCGAGAGGAATACCACGTTAAACAAATTTGACACCGTGCTGGAAATATTGAGGCCTGCAACTACTGACAGTCCTCTGACCGAATAGCACTGCATCAGAAATGCCTGTCCCGTAGACCAGGCAATCTCGTTTAACATAATGGGAATCCCTTTCTGAATAATATGTATCGTCAAATCTCCCGGAATCCGCAGGCTTCGAAACGCCCCTTGAATAAAAGGATGTTCTTTTCGGTGGGCATAAGTCCAGCAGACCAGCACCAGACATTCCACCACCCTGGCAATGTCTGTAGCAATGGCCGCTCCCACCGCCCCAAGAGCTGGAAAGCCCAGCTTTCCAAAAATCAGCAGATAATTTCCTATCAGATTGACAAAAACTGCAAGCACTCCTGCTTTCATGGGCAGCACCGTCTCTCCTGTCTCCCGCAGGGTGCTGGCATAAGTCTGGGAAATTGCATAAGGTACCATTCCAAATATCATCACGGACAAATACTCTTTACCGTATGCCAGGGTTTGTGCAATATCTCCGCTCTGGGCTCCTTCATGGAGACGCACCGCCGCCGGGGCGGATTTGGCAGACATCTATTATAAAGAATTTCGCCCGCCTTGTAAAGG
>JAAWLS010000194.1 GCA_022798035.1 Lachnospiraceae bacterium
TCAATACCTGAATCTGACTGCCAAAAATCCAGAAAATTGTTTTACCTCTGATATGGATTTGAAACCTTATGGATGGGGACTTGGAAGCTTTGGGCTTCCCGGCGATTTTTCTCCTTCTTCCCGCTTCGTCAAAGCCTCCTATCTGAGTCTAAATTCCATCTGTGAAAAAGATGAAGCCAGCAGCGTCACACAATTTTTTCATTTGCTGGATTCCGTCTCCATGGTAAAAGGCAGCGTGATTGCAGACAAAGACGTCTATGAGCTCACCATTTACTCCTGCTGTGTCAACGCGGACAAAGGAATCTATTACTACAAGACATACACCAACAATCAGCTCACAGCCATCCATATGAACCATGAGAACTTAAACGGCTGTAACCTGAAACGTTTCCCGTTGAGGACTTCCCAGCAGATTGCATGGATGAACTGACTGTCTCCGACAATTTATCCTCTCATGCAGACGGCAAAGATACCCATAAAAAGCAGGTGTCTCTGCCGTCCTCTACCCTGTCTTTTTACCTGCTCAGTCTGTGTTTTCTATGATTTCCTCCGTATACTTTCTCTCCATGTCATGTCTGATTTTCCTGTTTTTTACCGTGTCAAACAGAATAGAGAAATCGTAATCCTCCGGGTACAATTTTTCTGCTGCTATCTGCAGTTTCACTCTCTTGTGGTTCATCCATATTTTTTTATCGGGAAGCTGCACCCGCAAAACGCCTTTTTCATTGACTGGCTCACACACAATCCCTATCTTTTTGTCCGGATAAATCATAACGCTGTCGCCTATCTTGTATTTCGTGTCAAGTTCCTTTCTGCGCCCTGATTTTTTTATTTCAGAAATTCTCTTTCTTTTGCATGACGGTCTTAACTGTTCTTTCTTTTTCCATTGATAATTCTTCACCGCTTCCTGCCCATAAGCAGCCCTGACTGCCCTCTCCAGCATCTCGTTTGGCATTCCCAGCCGGTCTGCAATATAGAAAGCGCAGCTCTCCCCGGCTTCCCCGATTATCATCTGATATGTGGGTTTTAAAGATTTCTTGTCGAATGTCATTCTGGCATTTACAATGTTCGGCGTTCTCTCTGCATAATCTTTCACCTCCGGATAATGGGTGGTGGCGAGAAAAAGGCACTCCTTTTTCCGCAATTCTTCCAGTATAGTAACGGCAATTCCCATTCCTTCCGCCGGGTCGGTTCCGGAGCCCAGTTCATCCATAATCACAAAGCTGTCTCTGTCTGCCTCTCCCAAAATATCCAGCACATTTTTAATATGTGCTGAAAAAGTGGAAAGATTTTCTGTCAGATTCTGCCCGTCCCCGATATCCCAAAGATAGGAAGTGTTCATGCAGATATCAGCCTCCCGGCAAGTGACATGAAGGCCGCACTGCGCCATCATGCAGTTGAGCATAACAGTCTTTATCGTCACTGTCTTGCCGCCAGTATTTGGCCCTGTAATGACAATTCCTCTCGTTTCTCCCTCCATCTCAAACTGCAGCGGCACATTTATCTTTTTGTCCATCAGAGGATGCCTTGCGTCCCTCAGGACAATTCTGCGCGCTGTATTGACGGACGGTTCCACTGCGTCCATGTCTATGCTCAGCTTTCCTTTTGATAAAATAAAATCCAGCTTTTCAATCATTCTGATGTTCTCTTTCATGGCCTCTTCTGATTCTGCCACCATCGCTGTCAATGTGTACAAAATTCGGTAAATCTCATTTTCTTCGCTGATTTTAAGATACTGCAGTTCTTCAAAAAATTTTCCAACTCCTGAAGGCTCCACAAACAAGGTATTTCCTGTGGAAGATTTATCTATCAAGCTGCCTGCCACTTTCATTCTGCACTCTTTTTTTACCGGAACGCAGATTCTTCCATTTCGGAGCGTGCAGTAATGGTCTGCCATGCATTCTTTCTGGGAGCGCATCACCTGTTCCGCTTTCTGCCTCATCTGCTCCTCAGTCTTTGCCATCTGGTTTCTAAGCTGCTGCAGTTCTTTTGATGCGTAGTCGTCTACAGTACCACTTCTGATTTGGCCGCAGATTTCTTCCCTCAGTTCATCCAGGGCATCCAGATTTTCCTCATAAAATCCAAGAGGATTTTCATAGGCTTTTCCCCGTTTTAAATAGTCTTTCAGCCGTCTTACGGAAGCTAGTATCTTCTCCACCCGTTCCAATTGATAAGGAGTCAGACAATCCCCTTTTTCTGCAGTCATCAGAATCTCTTTCATTTCTTCCACGTTCTGCAGCGGCGGCATTCCCAGTTTTTCAATCATATCTCTGCTGTGCGTAGTGTCCTTCAGCTGCTTTTTCAACTCTCCTTCCGACAGAAAAATTGTCAGTTCTCTTATGTTCTCCCTGGCCTGCTCTGTCATAGTCAAATCCATCCATATTTCCTTTATTTTATCAAATTCTATCTGTCTTTCTGTCCTCATTTATAAATTCTCCTTCTTCGTATTTTCTCTGCCTTACAGCGCAAAAAGACCATGGCAGCCTTAAGCGTAACATGCCATGGTCTCTCTATATATTTATTTCATCTTCATATTACAGATAATTCCGTCGTATGAAAAAGGAATCTTACTCACAAGATTCCTTTGACTTTAAAAATATATCAAAATGTCCAGCAATTGTAAGGCGAAAATGTCAACAGTTTCTACTGTCAACAAATGGGTGACTTCTAACCTGAAAGGTGAAATCATCCCTGCAATATTTATTTTGCAATTCTCTCCATTACAATCACATTTAACATACAACATTTCCTCCTGAAATTTAATCTTTCTTATTATACAATCTCAAATCCGTGATGTCAACTGGTAATATCTGAGCCTTTTATGTATCATTCCTGTTCCACTAAGACAGCTTTTTATACACAACTTTTGTGCCTACACCTTTCTTTTTCAGCATCTTCTTATATGCGCTGAATTTACTTTTCGGAACTTTTATGGTTGCCTTTTTGTAGATACCTTTAAAAGCATTTGTTCCTACTTTAGAGGAAGTGAGCTTCTTAGTCTTTATTGTTATCGTTTTCAAGTTCTTACAGTTATAAAATGCCTGTTTGCCGATACTTTTCACATTTGAAGGAATTGTAATACTTTTCAGACTGGTGCATTTTGAAAATGCATTTGCTCCAATGGAGGACACATTTTTGCCAATGGTGACTTTTTTCACCCTGCTGTTTCCCTTTAATGCGCTGGAAGCAATACCTGTCACCTTATAGGTGATACCGTCAATTTTAACTGTCGCTGGAATAGTGATGGATGTCTTCGCACCGTTCGTAGATTTTTGGTAAGTAACCGTACCGCCTTTTCTTCCTGCCTTTGTTACCTTGTACTGCGCCTGGTTTTTGGAATCTGCCAAAATATCTCCCTTCACAGGTATAACATCATTGAACTGACACGTATATGTTCCGCCGATTTCATTGCCTGCAATTTTAATATAATAAGTTCCGGATTTCAGCTCTACCTCTTTTGTTTCCGTATCAGAAGAATAAAATTTCATTGTATCCAATTCTGTCAAATTTTTATCATATAAATGGCATGTCGTTCTGCTTTTGCTGGAACGCTGACAGATATACTTATATTTTCCGGCAGAAGAAATTTTCACCTTATACCAATCTTCCTGGTTGGAATAAGTGAATACGCCTTTTACTTTACCATTCAGAGGCATATTCTGCGGTGAATCATAAGAATCTTTGTCTGCCGCAGTGATTCCACTGGAAGTAAAAGATAAGTACAGCTTGTAATTTCCACTTTTTTCAAACCGTGATGAAACAGACACATAATAAGTCCCTTGAGAAAGCCACCAGTCAATTGTTTCTGTATTTGGAGACGTTTCGCTTCCGCTGTAAGAATTTCTCCTGCGAATCTCGTTAAAATTTGCATCATACAAGGTACATTCTAAGTTAGGTGTATACGTCATGATTTTTATGTCCGCTTCCCCTGCTGTCGAAACAGAAAACTTATAATAATCTGTTGTTTTTTCTGCCAATTCACACTTTCCACTCCATGTTCCATTTGTGGGCAGCGTAATCGCATCCGTAAAATCACCAGCATACGCCGGAATTGCTTTTGATGCTGCAAGTACTGCCGCTGCCACTGCTATACACATGGCAAACTTTTTCCATTTTTCCTGAAACTTCATTTTTTTCATAGAATTCCTCTCCCTTTCCTATTGCTTGTTTTCTTTGATTTCTCCTAAAATTTCCTTGTATCTTATGTTTCATTTTTCATTTTCAATTATATCCTCTTCTGAGAAAAAAACAAGCGTTTTTAGAATTTGCAGCAAAAGATTAGGGCGTCAAAAGAGCGTGCCCTAATCAGTAAAATAAAAACAGATGCGAAATCCTTTTCCCAATCTTTTCCCAGCGTACCTCTTTAAGTACAGAAAAGGGGCTGTTGCAAATAACAGGTTCCTACAATCAATAACCATTATTCCTGCATATGGGCGTCTGGGAGTATCACAAGACAATACCTGCACCATGACAATATAATATGCTTACCCGGAGAGCCGAAGGGGCGATATGCCAGCCGCTTCTAGTCTTGTGGAAGGGAATGGTAAATATGGTTACATACAGTGATTTATTTACTTTTGTAATTATGATATGCGTTATTGTCATATTATCCAGAAATGTCAAAGGCAGAAAATAGCCGCCTGAGACATTCTGAAACTTCCACAACCACGGATATTTACGCACATGCTCTACAAAGGCAGGATGAACTTGCAGCAGAGTCTTTGAGTAAACTGTTCCCAGAAAAATTCAAAGAACAATGTTAGTCAAATGTTAGTCGGAAACGAAAAGGGGCTGTCGCACTAACGATTGAAAAATCGTGAAGCGACAGCTTCACTTTTGCTGTTTTTATATGTGATTTTTAGAAAAAGCTCCGTATTATTCT
>JAAWLS010000195.1 GCA_022798035.1 Lachnospiraceae bacterium
TATGTCAACGACAAGCAGATTACGGACCACTATGCGATTATCCCCACAGGCCAGGGCATGTCCGCCGTAAAGAGCCTGAATCAGACGGCTCTTCATGTGTATGAGGTGATTGTGCGGCGGTTTTTGGGAATTTTTCTGCCGCCTGCCGTCTATCAGAAAATCAATTTGGTGACATCCATGCAGTTAAGACTGGCGGATGCCGGGAGCAAAAACCAGAGTCAGACACAGGCTCAAAGTCTGGAGGAAATCCAACATCAGAAGGGAAGCCAGCATGCCAAAACAGAAGAAAAATTTTATGCCTCCTTTAAAGTCCTGATTGATTCGGGCTATCTGAAAGTGATGGAGTATTCCTTTCAGAAGAAAAAGAACGATGAGAACAGCGACGCATTTTGCGACAAAGGGGTTATGGAGTTATTGGCTTCCTTGAAAAAGGGGATGGAGCTTCCGGTGAAAGAACTGCAAATCAAGGAAGGGGAGACGGCGCCCCCGAAACGTTACAATTCCGGCTCTATGATTCTGGCTATGGAAAATGCAGGACAGCTTATCGAGGACGAGGAGCTGCGGGCTCAGATTAAGGGAAGCGGAATCGGCACCAGCGCCACACGGGCGGAAATTCTGAAGAAGCTGGTGAATAACAAGTATCTGGCTCTCAACAAAAAGACGCAGATTATCACACCCACTTTGCTGGGAGAAATCATATATGATGTAGTAAATGCATCTATTCGCTCTTTGTTAAATCCTGAATTAACAGCAAGCTGGGAGAAAGGCCTGACTTATGTGGCGGAAGGGAGTATTACGCCTCAGGAATATATGGTGAAGCTGGAACATTTTATCCAGAGCCGTACCAGCGGGGTACTGGGCCTGCATAATCAGTATGCTCTGCGGGAATATTTTCAGTACGTTTCAGCTTTTTATAAATCTGCCGGGAAAACGACATCTAAGACGGCTAAGAAACCACCAGCCAAATCGGTTGGAAAAACAACATCTAAGACGGCCGGAAAGGCGGCTGAAACTGCCGGGAAACCGACAGCTGGGACGGCTGAAACGGCCGGAAAACCGGCATCTGGGACGGACAGAAAAGCGGCTGAAACGCTCGGGAAGTCAGATTGAAAATCTGGAAGAGAAGAACAAAAAGAAGAGAAAAGAGGAGAGAAAAATGGAAGCATGTAATATCAGTAATTTGTATGATTTATCAGAAACCATAGCGGCAGAGTTATTTCAGGGCCTTACTTACCCCTGGGAAGCACTGCCGAATATCAGCGGCTTTATCTGCCGGCTGGGAAAGACGCTGGATGCTGAGCGTTATGAACAGCGGGGAGAGAATATCTGGGTTGCAAAAAACGCAAAAGTGGCTTCTACAGCCAGTCTCAACGGCCCTCTTATCATTGACGAGGAAGCAGAAATCCGTCACTGTGCCTTTATCCGGGGCAATGCCATTGTGGGAAAAGGGGCAGTTGTAGGCAACTCCACGGAGCTGAAAAATGTGGTGCTGTTTAATAAAGTGCAGGTGCCTCATTATAACTATGTGGGAGATTCCATTTTAGGGTATAAATCCCATATGGGAGCTGGTTCCATTACCTCCAATGTGAAGTCAGACAAGACCCTTGTGGTGGTAAAAGATGGAGAGGAAGAGATTGCCACCGGGCTGAAAAAGTTCGGCGCCATGCTGGGAGACGAGGTGGAAGTGGGCTGCAACAGTGTTCTGAATCCAGGAACCGTAATTGGGAAGAAAAGCAATATTTATCCGCTTTCTATGGTGCGCGGCGTGGTTCCGTCACATTCTATCTACAAAAAGAAGAATGATATCGTGGGAAAGCAGTAAGATTTCCTATAAATTTTTATTGACAAAAAACGTCATATGCACTATTGTATTAAGCGAATAGTACAAAAAGCATGTGGCGTTTTTTACACACACAGGCGCCAAGTGAAAGGCCTCAGCGGCTTGGCGGGTGCTCAGTGTGCGGGCAGGAGAAATTTTCCCTGTTCGACGTATAATTAAGTGGGATAAGGAGAGAAAAATTATGTTGGAAATTCAAGATTTGACGAAACAATATGGCAAATACCTGGCAGTAGACCATGTCAGCTTTACCGTTCCCAGCGGGCAGGTGGGCATTCTGCTTGGGCCGAATGGAGCTGGAAAATCCACGATTATCAAAAGTATTGCAGGGCTTTTGCGCTATAAAGGAGGAGTAGGGATTGAACAGATGCCGGCCAGAACTTTGGAAGCAAAGCGGATTTTTGCCTATGTGCCGGAGATACCTGCCATGTTTGATGCATTGACCGTCCGGGAGCACATCGAGTATGTGAGGCGCGCTTACAATTCTGCCATTACAGAGGAGGAAGTACATCATCTGCTGACTCGTTTTGAACTGGATGACAAACAGGAAAAACTGGGAAATGAGCTGTCCAAAGGCATGATGCAGAAAGTGAGCATTTGCTGTGCGCTTGCCATTAAACCCAGGGTAATTCTCCTGGATGAGCCCATGGTGGGATTGGACCCAGCGGCCATTAAAGAGCTGAAAGATGTGGTTTTAGAACTGAAAGCCCAGGGCGTTACCGTTTTAATCAGCACGCATATGCTGGAGATGGTGAAGGAGCTGTGGGATGTAATGTTTATTATGGAGAAGGGCAGAATTGTCGGCAGCTTCACCAGAGAGCAGGCAAAGGACGCTGATATCGAAGAACTGTTCTTTCAGATTACGGGAGGCGGTGAGGCACAATGAAAAGTTTCGTCTATCTCTACCAGAGAACCATTATAAACCGGATTAAAAAAGCGCTGAAACGTCCGGTAACTTATTTTGTGATTTTGTTTGTTTTACTTTATGTGGTGATGATTTCTTTTAGTTTCACAATGATGATACAAGAAGGGAAATTCAATTCGCCGGAAAATTTGGTGACGATTCTGTCTATGGTAACGTTTTGGCTGATTCCCGGAAATCTGATTAGCTATGCAAGACGGAGGGGACTGCTGTTTCGTCCCAGCGAAGTGCATTTTGTATTTTCCGCTCCGGTCAGCCCCAAAATGGTGCTGATGTTTGCTGGGGTGAAATCTTTTGCAGTCAATGTGATTATGGGGATTGTCATTGCTTTGGTTGGAGCCTTTTGGTTTGAGGTGGGAATTTTACAGGTGCTTTTGTATCTGCTGTTTTTCCTGGTGTTTGAGAGCATATTGGAAGCTTCTGCCATTATTTTCTGTTATGGAAATGAACGGCTGCCAGAGAAGTTTTTCAAGGGGCTGGTGATTGCCATGTACCTCTTTATTGCCCTTACCGTTGGAATAGCGGCTTATCTGATGATTACCAGAGAGCCTTCCTTTTCTCTGCTGCAGGAATTTTTTGATATTCCAGCCATTCAGCTGCTTCCGGTGGTGGGGTGGAATATTGCGGCAACCAGGTTGATTCTCCTTGGGCCTGATACGGTTAATCTTATTGGAACTGTGTTGTTTCTGGTGTCCACCGTCGGCATGTTTTTGGCAGCATGGCGGATGCAGTGTACCGGGGCTTACTATGAGGACGCTATGAAATTTGCGGATGAATATCAGGCCAGAAGAGCCAAACAGAAGAAAGGCGTTGTCTCCATTCCCTGGCTGGATAAGCACCGGAAATACAAACAGGCTTCCGTGGAGTATAAAGGCTCCTACGCAAAGGCCATTTATTTCAGACAGATGCTGGAATACAGGAAGAATCCAACCTTTATTTTTGGCTGGAATACGCTGCTGTGTCTGGGAATCGGAGTGCTCATTGCAGTGGTAGGTTATTTTAATGATGCCGTCAGTCAGTTTGGACCAGGAAAAGTGTTTATCATTCCCGGTGTGGCCAGCTATATGGTATTTCTTTTCAGCGGCTATGCCACAAAGTGGTCCAAAGAACTGGAAAATGCTTACACATATCTGATTCCGGACGCTCCTATCAAAAAAGTCTGGTATGCCACGAAGATAGAGCATATCCGTTCCGTGATAGATGGAATTCTGATTACCCTTCCGGGAGCTGTAATATTTGAAATTGGGCCGGTGATGACAATTCTCACGATACTGTTGTACGTGTGCCTGCAGGCTAACCGCCTGTACTATGGAATGCTGGCGGATGCCGTTATCGGAAATACTCTGGGCAACACAGGGCGCACCCTGATAAAAATGCTGCTGCAGATGCTGGCCATTGGAATCGGTGTTACAGCGGCTGCCATTGCAGGGGTAATGCTTGGAATTGAGGCTGGATTTTTCATTATGATTCTGGTGATGAGCCTTCTGACCTTTGCCGGGGCAGCGGCCGGTTCCATTTCTTTCACAAGAATGGAAGTGCTGGATTAAAAGGTGCAAAAAGTGCTAGACTATTTGCAAAAAATATGGTTAAATATGGGTAAGAATGTTAAATACATAACGATGTTTTAACATGGTAAAAAATGTATACATTGAAAGGAGTCTTAAAATGATTTACACTAAGGAAGTCGAAAACATGTGTCCGGTAGCCAAGGGCGCAAAACATGAACCAGCTCCAATTCCGGAAGAAGGAAAATGGGTTCATTCCAAAAAAATTGAAGATATTTCTGGTTTTACACACGGTGTAGGCTGGTGTGCTCCTCAGCAGGGTGCATGTAAGCTTTCACTGAATGTAAAAAATGGTGTGATTGAGGAAGCTTTGGTAGAGACAATTGGATGTTCTGGTATGACTCACTCAGCAGCTATGGCAGCAGAGATTCTGCAGGGTAAGACCATTCTGGAAGCGTTGAATACAGACCTTGTCTGTGATGCAATCAACACAGCTATGAGAGAGCTGTTCTTACAGATTGTATATGGACGTACCCAGAG
>JAAWLS010000196.1 GCA_022798035.1 Lachnospiraceae bacterium
CATATGACACACACGGAGAAGTGTACAGTCACCGCTTGTCGTACTGAGGTAAAGTGCGAAAAGGAGGCGACTTTTTTTATGGCAAGTCAAGTAATGAGAATCACACTGAAGGCATATGACCATCAGCTGGTGGATGCATCTGCAAAGAAAATTATCGAAACTGTTAAGAAAAACGGCTCACAGGTGAGTGGACCGGTACCTCTTCCCACTAAGAAGGAAGTAGTTACTATTTTGAGAGCGGTTCACAAATACAAAGACTCCAGAGAACAGTTCGAGCAGAGAACTCATAAGAGACTGATTGATATCATCACCCCAACCCAGAAAACAGTTGACGCATTATCCAGACTGGAGATGCCTGCTGGTGTGTACATTGATATCAAAATGAAAAATAAGTAAGTAATAATCCTGAAGGGTTCAGTATAAAAGGGACATGTCTGCCAAGTCAGATAATGTTATGAACTGTTCTAGGATGAGCGGTTCCGCTGCCTTATTACCTTAATATAAGGTATGAAACGTTCCGCTGTAGAGTAAACAGGAGGAAAAGAAATGAAGAAAGCGATTTTAGCTACCAAAGTCGGAATGACTCAAATCTTCAATACAGACGGTGCTTTAGTACCGGTTACTGTATTACAGGCTGGTCCATGTGCCGTTACTCAGATTAAAACGGTAGAAAACGACGGATACAGCGCAGTTCAGGTTGGTTTTGTGGACAAGAAAGAAAAAATTGTCAACAGAGACGCCAACGGAAAGAAAGAAATCAGAAACAGACATGGTCTGACAAAGGCTGAGAAAGGTCATTTTGACAAAGCAGGCGTGTCAGGAAAAAGATTTATAAGAGAATTCAAATTTGAAAATGCTGCAGACTACAATCTGGCAGATGAAATCAAAGTTGATGTTTTTGCAGAAGGCGATAAAGTGGATGCAACTGCAATCTCTAAAGGAAAGGGATTTCAGGGTGCAATCAAAAGATATGGACAGCACAGAGGACCTATGGCACATGGTTCTAAGTTCCACCGTCATCAGGGTTCCAACGGAGCATGCTCCAGTCCAAGTAAAGTATTTAAGGGCAAAGGAATGCCGGGACATATGGGTTCTGTCAAAGTAACTGTTCAGAATTTGGAAGTTGTCAGAGTAGATGCTGAGAACAATCTGCTTTTGGTAAAAGGCTCTGTTCCAGGACCGAAAAAATCTCTGGTGACTATCAAAGAGACTGTAAAAGCTGGAAAATAGAACCTGATTAGGAACGCCTTAACAGGTATCCCTGGATGCCAGAGAGCAGGCGGGGAAGATGAAACACCCTACGGGTATCCCTTGATGCCAGAGAGCAGGCGGGGAAGATGAAACACCCTACGGGTATCCCTTGATGCCAGAGAGCAGGCGGGGAAGATGAAAGGAGGAACATCAAAGATGGCTAATGTAGCTATTTATAATATGGAAGGCAACGAAGTTGGAAGCCTTGAGCTCAACGACGCAGTGTTCGGTGTTGAGATTAACGAACATCTGGTACACATGTCTGTCGTACAGCAGTTAGCAAACAGACGTCAGGGAACACAGAAAGCAAAGACACGTTCTGAAGTTCGCGGCGGTGGAAGAAAACCATGGAGACAGAAAGGAACAGGTCATGCAAGGCAGGGTTCCATCAGAGCTCCCCAGTGGAAAGGCGGCGGCGTGGTATTCGCTCCGGTTCCAAGAGATTATTCTTTCAAGTTAAACAAAAAGGAAAAGAGAGCAGCTCTGAAATCTGCCCTGACTTCCAAAGTGAATGAAAGCAAGTTTATCGTAGTTGATGAATTGAAATTGGATGAAATTAAGACAAAGAAATTCAAAGCAGTTTTGGAGAATCTGAAGGTAAACAAAGCGCTTGTGATTTTAAATGACAATGACCAGAATGTGGTAATGTCTGCAAGAAATATTCCAGCTGTCAAGACAGCGCTGACCAACACCATCAATGTGTATGATATTTTGAAATATGACACTGTAATTGTGACAAAGGATGCTGTGGCAACAATCGAGGAGGTGTATGCATAATGGCAAATGTACAATATTATGACGTAATCCTCAAACCGGTAATTACCGAAAAGAGTATGAATGCTATGGGTGAGAAAAAATATACGTTTTTGGTTCATCCGGAAGCAAACAAGACAATGATTAAAGAAGCTGTTGAGAAAATGTTCGAGGGTACCAAAGTAAAAAAAGTAAACACTCTGAACATAGACGGCAAGAGAAAGAGGAGAGGAATGGTAGTCGGCAAGACCGCCAAGACCAAAAAGGCAATTGTTCAGCTGACAGAAGACAGCAAAGATATTGAGATTTTTGCAGGACTGTAAACACCGTTTCTTTAGAGAGAACGAACGGTAACGGAGTTTGAGAATACATCCAATGAAAGGAGAAACATCATGGGAATTAAGACATATAACCCATATACACCTTCCAGAAGAAATATGACAGGTTCCGATTTTTCTGAGATTACAAAGAGCACACCGGAAAAATCCCTGTTGGTTTCTTTACAAAAAAATTCTGGTCGTAACAATCAGGGTAAAATCACTGTTAGACATCGTGGCGGTGGTTCCAGAAGAAAATATAGAATTATTGATTTTAAGAGAAATAAAAAAGACGGAATTCCAGCAAACGTTATTGGAATCGAATATGACCCCAACAGAACAGCAAATATTGCTTTAATCTGCTATGCAGATGGAGAGAAAGCATATATCATCGCGCCAGAAGGACTGAAAGACGGCATGAAAGTCATGAACGGACCGGAAGCTGAGGTAAGAGTTGGAAACTGTCTGCCGCTGGAAAACATTCCGGTTGGTACACAGGTACACAATATTGAACTGCATCCAGGCAAAGGCGGACAGCTTGTTCGTTCCGCAGGAAACAGCGCACAGTTAATGGCAAAAGAAGGTAAATACGCAACCCTCAGATTACCCTCCGGTGAAATGAGAATGGTGCCGATTATCTGCAGAGCAACCATCGGCGTGGTAGGAAATACAGACCACAACCTTGTAAAAATCGGTAAAGCAGGACGGAAACGTCATATGGGCATTCGTCCTACTGTACGCGGTTCCGTTATGAACCCCAACGACCATCCACATGGTGGTGGAGAAGGTAAGACAGGAATCGGACGTCCAGGTCCATGTACACCTTGGGGCAAACCGGCTCTTGGCTTAAAGACCAGGAAGAAAAATAAGGCATCTAACAAGCTTATCGTAAGAAGAAGAGACGGTAGAGCAATGAAATAATAGAGACACCCCCGGGACAAATACCGTATTTGCCCCGAGAGTGAGATAATAATTAGGAGGTTGAATTTTTATGGGTCGTTCACTGAAAAAAGGACCATTTGCTGATGCAAGTTTATTAAAAAAAGTAGACGCTATGAATGCAGCAGGCGAAAAAAGTGTGATTAAGACATGGTCTCGCCGTTCTACTATCTTTCCGCAGTTCGTAGGCCACACTTTTGCAGTACATGACGGCAGAAAACATGTGCCGGTGTATGTGACAGAAGATATGGTTGGACACAAACTGGGTGAGTTTGTTGCAACAAGAACTTACCGCGGACATGGAAAAGACGAAAAGAAATCTAAAGTTCGTTAATTTGATAAAATGCCCTATGGAACGGGGCGCAAATAAGGAAGCACCCTTCGGGTGTACCAAAATGCCCTATGGAACGGGGCGTAAATAAGGAAAGGAGGTTCCACATCCATGGCGAAAGGACACAGAAGTCAAATTAAGAGAGAGAGAAACGCACAGAAAGATACCAGACCTTCAGCAAAATTATCTTATGCCAGAGTATCTGTTCAAAAGGCCTGTTTCGTATTAGATGCAATTCGTGGAAAAGATGTTCAGACTGCATTGGCAATTCTGGCTTACAATCCAAGATATGCATCCAGTGTGATAGAGAAGTTGTTAAAATCTGCAATTGCCAATGCTGAGACAAACAACGGCATGAGCACAGAAAATCTTTACATTGCAGAGTGTTATGCAAACAAAGGACCAACAATGAAGAGAGTGAGACCAAGAGCACAGGGCAGGGCTTACAGAATCGAAAAGAGAATGAGCCATATTACAATTGTGCTGGATGAAAGATAGGAGGGCAGACATGGGACAGAAAGTAAATCCTCATGGTTTAAGAGTTGGAATTATCAAAGACTGGGACTCTAAATGGTATGCGGAAGCAGATTTTGCAGATTTCTTGATTGAAGATTACAATATCAGAACATTTTTGAAAAAGAAACTGTACACAGCAGGAGTCTCCAAAATTGAGATAGAGAGAGCTTCTGACCGGGTAAAAGTAATTCTTTACACCGCAAAACCAGGTGTGGTAATCGGAAAAGGCGGAGCTGAGATTGAGAAAGTAAAGGCAGAGCTTCAGAAATTTACAGATAAGAAATTAGTTGTAGATATCAAAGAGATTAAGAGACCGGACAAAGATGCTCAGTTAGTTGCTGAGAATATCGCTTTGCAGCTGGAAAACCGTGTGTCTTTCCGTAGAGCTATGAAATCCTGCATGGGAAGAAGTATGAAAGCAGGAGCATTGGGAATTAAGAGTTCTGTTTCCGGACGTCTCGGCGGAGCTGATATGGCACGTACCGAGTTTTACAGCGAAGGAACAATTCCCCTTCAGACATTAAGAGCAGATATCGATTATGGATTCGCTGAAGCAGATACCACATACGGCAAAGTTGGAGTAAAAGTGTGGATTTACAAAGGCGAGATACTTCCAACAAAAGAAACAAAGGAAGGGAGCGATAAATAATGTTAATGCCAAAAAGAGTAAAACGTCGTAAACAGTTCCGTGGTT
>JAAWLS010000197.1 GCA_022798035.1 Lachnospiraceae bacterium
CGGCTGGCGAACCCTTCGATGAGTCTTTAGACTCCAGAGCCGGTAATTAGCCCTTATAGGGCGTGAGCAAACCACCGGCTTAGCCGGTGGTTCTGATTATTTTTCCTGTAAGAGTTTTTGTTTTTAGGCCAGCGGTTTTCCGGCCAGCACTTCCTGATAATCTTTGTAGTTTTCTTCCAGAAGGGCGGGAGTGTCCAGTCCATAAGGACAATGTGATTTACATTGATTGCAGTGGATGCAGTCCTCAATCTTTTTCATTTTCTCTTGTACCTCAGGGGTAAGCTGGAGTTCAGAAGGAGAACGGCGCAGAAGCAGAGACATTCTGGCACAGTTGTTGATTTCAATTCCGGCCGGACAGGTGGGAACGCAGTAGCCGCAGCCCCGGCAGAAATTCCCGGCAAGTTGTTCTCTCTCCTGTGCAATCAATTCCGAAATTTCCGGGGTCATGACAGGAGGATTTTGAATGTAACTTAAAAATTCATCCAGTTCCGATTCCCGCTGAATGCCCCAGATAGGCAGTGCATTATCATACTGTGCCTGGAAGGCATAAGCGGCGGCAGAATTGGTAATCAATCCGCCGGACAGCGCTTTCATGGAGAGAAAGCCCATGTTCTCCTTTTTACAGCGATTGACAATCTCAATGTCTTTTTCTGTGGCCAGGTAACAGAAGGGGAACTGCATAGTCTCATACAGCCCGCTGTCAATAGCTTCGTGGGCTACCTTAAGACGATGGTTGGTAATGCCGATATGACGGATTTTCCCCTGTTTTTTCGCCTCTTCCATGGCCTCATACAATCCGGTTCCATCTCCTGGCTTCGGGCAGAAAGAGGGATTGTGGAACTGATAAATATCTATATAATCTGTCTTTAACAGGGTCAGACTGGTGTGCAAATCTTTCCAAAAATCGTCTGCGTTCTGCGCGCCTGTTTTGGTGGCGATGTACAGATGGTTCCGGATAGAAGAGAGGGCTTCTCCGATTTTGGCCTCGCTGTCTGTGTAGAACCGCGCAGTGTCAAAAAAATTCATGCCGCCATCGTATGCTTTTTGAAGTATTTTTCCAGCTTCTTCCATGGAAATACGCTGGATGGGCAGTGCACCGAATCCGTTTTTGTTGACGGTAATCCCTGTTTTTCCGAGGGTAACAGTTGTATTCATAATCATTCCGCCTTTCTTTTTCTATTTTTCCAATGGAATAATTCTAGCATAGCATTTTCAGAAATACAAGTAGTCCCGCGGTCATTACATGGAAATGCCCGTTCATAACGGACACAAAAATCATGCCTCTTTTGTGCCGATATGATAGAATATAGGCGTGTGCAAATTTAGAAAGGCGGGTGAGCCCATGGTGTCAATCGCAGTCTGTGATGATGAAATCCTGGAACGGTGCAGAATAGCAGGAAAAGTGGAAAAGATATTAAGAGGGAAGAAAGTGCCTTGTACCATCCGCCAGTTTGGCAGCGGAAAGGAACTGCTGGAGGCCGTGGAGGATTTTGATATTATTTTTTTGGATATCCTGATGTGCGGGATGGATGGAATGGAGACGGCCCGGCTGTTTCGGGAGAAGAATTTTGATAAAATATTGATTTTTGTGTCTTCCAGCAGAGAATATGTTCTGGAGGCCTATGATGTGGAAGCTTTTCACTATCTGCCGAAGCCAGTGGAAGACGGGAAACTGGAAACTGTGCTGCAAAGAGCGGTTGGAAAACTGGAGAACCATTCTCAGGAATTTATCATTGCCAGCAGGGAACGGCAGAAATGGAAACTGTATCTGGACTATATCTATTATTTTGAAATAAAGGGAAGAGTGATTGAAGTGCACGGAACAGAAGGAATTTTCACTTATTACGGAAGGATAGGCATGCTGGAACAAATGCTGGAGGATAAGGGATTTTTTCGATGTCACAAAAGCTACCTTGTGAATCTGAAAACGGTAAGCAGTTATAACAGGCAGGAATTGACTTTGGATAACGGGGAGAAAGTTGTGATTGCCAGGAGAAGGTATGAAAAATTTTCTGAGAGAATGCTGGAGGTTATGCGGGAAAACGGAGGGATAGTATGAAGGAAGCGCTGGAATTATTTCAAATTTCATTTATGGCGGTTTTCTGGTTTTGCTATATATGGGCGGCAGATAAATTCTGCAAAAAATTTCTGCGAATTCATAAGAAAAATGAAATTCTATGGGTTGTAATTTTGGGGGCGGGGAAACTGCTGTTGGAAATAGGAGCGGTCTGCCTGCAGATTTCTCATATTATTTTTGCATTGGCAGGTCATGGGATTGTAATAGGAGCAGTGCTGCTTTTGTTTCAGGAGAATACTGCCAAAAAGGCGGCCGTTGTCATTGCGATGGAGACAGCTGTAAAATTGGCGGGGAATCTCTGCTCCTCTTTTTTTTCCTGCCTGGTGCTTGTCTGGAAACACAGAGCTTGGAATGTTTCCATTCCTGTTTTTAATGAATGGGAGATGTGTCTGAACGCTGGCGTTGGATTAGTCTCCATGGTTTTGTTTCTGTGGTGGATATCAGGATATCTTCTTCCCGTGTTTTCCGATAAATCGGACAAGTGGTACCTGATTCTGACGATTCCCCTGGCCGCAGTGTTAGGAGTTGTGGATATAGCAGAATGGGGCGCTACCAAAGGGATTCTCATTCGCAGCGGAGGAACCATGAGCCTGTATTATGACGAGATTTTCAGTCATACGGAGATGATTGTTCTGACGGCCCTTTCCTTGGCGTTGTCGGGCTGTTATGTGTTTGGAATGAACCGCATTTATCTGGAGCAGAGAAAGAGCGGCAGATATCACATGCAGATTGCGGCTTACAAAATGCTGGAAGAACAGTACAGTCAGTCAGAAAAATTGAGACATGATATGAAAAATCATATCATTGCCTTGCAGGGACTGCTGGAAGAGCGGGAATGGGAGAAAATGAAAGTTTACCTGGAGCGCATGGAAAACAGCGGAAATTTAGAGAGCGGACAGGAGGTCACCGGAAGCCGGGCAGTAGATGCGCTCTTATATCAGAAACGAAAATCGGCCAGGGAAAATCAGACCGCGTGGGAATGTGACGTGCAGATTCCTAAAAACTGTGAAATCAATGAGTTTGATTTCTGCGTGCTGTTTGGAAATATATTGGACAATGCATTAGAAGCCTGCCGGAAAATGGAAGAGGGTGCGGAAAAATTTATCCATATCCAGGGCAGAATGGTGAAAAATTGTTACTTGCTGGAGGGGAAAAACAGTATGGATAAGAAAAGTGTGGGAAGAGAAGAAGTCAAAGATTCCGGGAAGGCAGAGAGGCAGGGTCTTGGTCTTTCTAATATCAGCGACACAGTGCGGCGTTATAATGGGACTATGCATGTGGAGATGAAGGAAAATGTATTTGTGATTACTATTTTACTGCCTTTTTGTGAGGCCGTACATGACATGAAACAGGTTGTTTGAGACGGATATCTCACAGATGACATTCAGGGTGCCGAAAGAATTTATAGTTTTCAGAGATTTTGAATAGTTGTATAAAAGATATAAGGAGGAACAGCCATGAATGGAAAGACAATGGAAGGCATTACGGGGGCCAGGACAAATATGAATCTGATGAATACCCCTATGAGAGTGTATCGGGATGCAAGGCGCAGAGGAGACTTGGCCGTTATGGAACGGGCCATGGGCTATGCGGGGGAATTTGCCGGTAAAGCGGAAGAATACAAGAGTAAGGCCGAAGAAGGAATGAAAGAAGAGGCCGAAGAGGTAAGAGAAAAGGCCAGGTTAGAGGCAGAAAAATTCATTCAGAAACAGAAGGAGGAAAGGAAAGAGCAGGAGGAAGGAATTGAAAGGAAGAAGAGCCGAGAGGGAGATGTCCTGGAGATAAGTGAAAAAGGAAAAGCGATGATAAAAGAACAAAGAGAAGCAGACGGCGGTGCCAGCGAGGGAAAAGATAAGTTATTTTCGAAGCAGGCAGTCAGTACGGAGGCGGGAGACGCAGTACAGACGAAGGGAAGTGCTGATATTCCCAGTTAAAAGTGGAAATAAAATGAAAATCTCTGTCACAGAAGGAAGATACCGCTGTCTAATCTAATATACGCAGAAAAAGTTTTGTGCCGAAGCGTCGCAAATCTGTAAAATGTCTGTGTAAAACATATTTGTGCTTCAGAAAAGAGGAAATTATGAGTAAACTCACAAACGAAGAACTGTCTGAACTGATTGAACATGCGGTGGCCGGAGACAAAAAATCTTTGGAAACAGTGATGGAGAGCGTGCAGGATTTGGTGTTTAACCTTTCTCTGCGGATGCTGGGAACTTTTCCAGACGCAGAAGATGCATCCCAGGATATTCTGTTGAAAATTATCACCCATCTGTCCTCCTTTCGGGGAGAGAGTGCTTTTTCCACCTGGGTATTCAGCATTGCGGTAAATCATCTGAAAAATTATAAAAAGCATATGTTTGCCAAATATCCTTTGAGTTTTGAATTCTATGGGGATGACATAAAAAATGGAAACATTCACGATGTGCCGGATTTAACCCAGAATGTGGAAGAAGCCATTTTGGCGGAAGAGCTGAAACTGTCTTGCACCAACGTGATGCTGCAGTGCTTGGAGCCAGAGGAACGCTGTATTTTTATTATGGGAACCATGTTTAAGATAGACAGCCGCATTGCCGGGGATATTTTAGAAATCGCCCCGGAGGCATATCGGCAGAGATTGTCCAGAATCCGGCGGAAAGTGGCGGATTTTCTCACAGAATACTGCGGAGAGTATGGAGACGGCGCCTGCCGATGCAAAGACAGGGTAAAT